>JAYVFW010000428.1:0-3192 GCA_043772715.1 Phormidesmis sp.
CCTTGAGGGAGTCAGTAGGGGCGCTTTGTTAACGCCTTTGAAGGTTCGCTTATGGACTCTTCAAGAATCCCCTAGCCTTTAGGCATGGGGAGTATCAACCATTTGAGATTCATTCCTCCAGATCTCCGACTTCTTTGGAGAAATCGAAGATCCTGAATTGGGCGGCAATGGTACAAAAAATTTTGGTGGATCGTAACTCTGGTTTATCGATCAGCAACATTTCAGCAAAATTTCATAACACATTGGTTGAAATGATGGTGACAGTTGCAAAGCAAATCGGAGAAGAACGAGTTATTCTTACAGGGGGGTGTTTTCAAAACAAATATCTCACCGAACGCGCTATCCAACGCTTCAGAGTAGAAGGATTTCGCCCCTATTGGCATCAGCGCATTCCACCCAACGATGGCGGTATTGCACTGGGTCAAATCATGGCGGCGCTACGAGAAATTTCAGGAGGTAAAGAACTATGTGTTTAGCAGTTCCAGGAAAAATTATCAGCATCCATGATCAGGACGATCCATTGCTGCGAACTGGTAGAGTCAGCTTTGGAGGCGTAATTAAAGAAGTCAGTCTTGCCTATGTTCCTGAAGCAAAAATCGATGATTACGCGGTCGTCCATGTTGGCTTTGCCCTCAGTATTCTTGACCCCCAAGCAGCAGAACAGACACTCAACGATTTGTATCAAATTCAAATCTGATTTTGTCAAGATGGATATTCACACTTTACGCGCAGACTATACTCAAGCAGAACTCAGCCGCAAGGATTTACAAGACAATCCCTTCCAGCAATTTGAACTTTGGTTTCAACAAGCTTGCAATGCAGAGTTGCAAGAACCGAACGCCATGATTTTAGCTACAGCTTCTGCTCAAGGGGAACCTTTGGTTCGCACCGTGCTGTTGAAATATTTTGACAACCATGGATTCGTCTTTTTTGCCAACTATGAGAGCCGGAAAGCTCACCATATTAGTGAGAATCCGCATATTTCGCTGTTGTTTCTCTGGCTACCGCTCCAGCGCCAAGTTCAAATCACGGGCATTGCTGCGAAAATCTCGACAGCCGAATCGCTCAAGTATTTTGCGACTCGTCCACGCGGAAGTCAATTGGGAGCTTGGTGCTCTCCACAGAGTTCAGTCATCTCATCACGCCAGATATTACTGATGGAATTTGAAAAAATGAAACAGAAGTTTCTTAATCATGAAGTTCCTTTGCCACCTTCTTGGGGTGGCTACCGGGTTGTTCCAAATAGTTTTGAGTTCTAGCAAGGACGCTCCAACAGACTGCACGATCGCTTTTTGTATGTTCGTCAAAACGATGACAATTGGGACGTTCAGAGACTCGCCCCTTGAGGGGGCGATCGCGCCTATCCTCACGAGTTCCTCAAACTTTTTGCCTAGCCTGAAGACTATAGCCAATCATTGGGATTCTATGGTTATGACAAATTCTAAGCAGGAAACCTTTGCGACCATTGATGGCAATGAGGCAGTTGCACAGGTTGCCTACCAGCTGAATGAAGTGATTGCCATTTATCCGATTACGCCCTCAACTCCAATGGCTGAAGGGGCAGATGTCTGGGCTTCTGAGAACAAGCCAAACCTCTGGGGCACTATTCCTGCTGTGGTTGAAATGCAGAGCGAAGCAGGGGTTGCTGGAACCATTCACGGAGCCTTGCAAACAGGGGCATTGACGACGACCTTCACCGCATCGCAGGGATTGTTGCTGATGATCCCCAATATGTACAAGATTGCGGGTGAACTCACCCCGACCGTATTTCATGTAGCAGCGCGATCGCTCGCAGCACAGGCACTTTCCATCTTTGGCGACCATAGTGATGTGATGGCGGTTCGTGCCACTGGGTTTGCTCTGCTTTGCTCTGCTTCTGTGCAAGAGGCGCATGATTTTGCTCTGATTGCTCAAGCCGCCACGCTGCGATCCAGAATTCCCTTCCTGCACTTTTTTGATGGCTTCCGCACGTCTCATGAAATTGCAAAAATCGAGTTGTTAGAGCAGGAGGATTTGAGATCGCTGATTGATGAGGATTTGATTCACGCGCATCGATCGCGGGCACTGTCTCCTGATCATCCCGTCCTGCGAGGAACAGCCCAAAATCCAGATGTCTATTTTCAGGCACGGGAAACGGTCAATTCATACTACGCAGATTGTCCAGACATTGTGCAAACTGCGATGGAGCAATTAGGGCAATTAACGGGGAGATCCTATCACCTATTTGATTATCACGGTGTATCGGATGCCGAACGGGTGATTGTGTTGATGGGGTCGGGTTGCGAAGCAGTTCATGAAACGGTTGATTACTTGAATGCCCGTGGTGAAAAAGTCGGTGTGGTGAAAGTGCGGCTGTATCGTCCCTTTGATGTCAAACGATTTGTTGAGGTGTTGCCTGAGAGTGTGAACGCGATCGCCGTGCTCGATCGCACCAAAGAACCCGGCAGCACAGGCGAACCGTTATACCTGGATGTGGTCAACGCTATTTATGAAACAAATTCAACACTCAAAGCTCAAAACTCAAAATTAGTTATCGGCGGTCGCTACGGACTATCTTCCAAAGAATTTACACCTGCGATGATCAAAGGTGTATTTGATAATCTGACAGCCGCTAGTCCAAAAAACCATTTCACAGTGGGAATCAATGATGATATCACCCACACTAGCCTGGACTATGATTCAGGATTTTCGATCGAATCAGATAAAGTCATTCGCGCTATCTTTTACGGACTGGGTTCGGACGGCACAGTTGGAGCTAACAAAAACTCAATTAAGATCATTGGTGAAGAAACGGACAACTACGCTCAGGGATACTTTGTTTATGACTCCAAAAAATCAGGTTCCGTTACCATTTCTCACCTACGGTTTGGCTCACAACCGATTCGCTCATCCTATCTGATTAGTCGTGCAAACTTTGTTGCCTGTCACCAGTCAGCATTCCTGGAACGGTTTGATATGCTCCAGCATGTTGTTCCAGGTGGAACCTTCTTGTTGAATACTCCGTACAACGCTGAGGAAGTGTGGGAACATCTACCCCAATCCATGCAGCAGCAAATCGTTGAGCAACATCTGAAGTTTTACATTATTAATGCCAATAAGTAGCTAGGCGCAATTAAATATAAAACGCTCCAGTGAGTACTCACCCGATTGACTCCGGGATTCCATCCCCCGCATCACCACCTTGGCTAAGTC
>JAYVFW010000429.1:0-29956 GCA_043772715.1 Phormidesmis sp.
TTGAGGGGAACCGGAATCTTAAAGTCCCCCAAACTTGGGGGATTTAGGGGGCGAAAGGATTCAGCCTCGATAGACAGATTCATACTTCGATTCAGCAACACCCTTTAAAGAAAAGAGTTGCGTAAAAAATTTGGCTGCCAATTCTTTGCGGTGCTAGAGTTAAATCTATTAGACTTATTTCTATGACTTCTAGCCCCTCTTCGCAGCAGCCAATCGATGAATCTAGGGGGGATGAGACAGCACAAGAGTCCTCCGATTACTCAAAGCAGCAAAAACCGATCGAAGCGTCCTTTCCGATCGTCGGTGTTGCCGCCTCTGCGGGAGGCTTGGAGGCCTTTACGCAGCTACTCAGCCATTTGCCCACCGATACGGGCATGGCGTTTGTGCTGATTCAACATTTGTCTCCTGACCACGAGAGTCTGTTGACTGAGATTCTGGCTAGAGCGACACCGCTGCCAGTGCGCGAGGTGCAGAACGGCGTGACGGTGGAGCCGAACCAGGTTTATGTGATTCCGCCCAACACCAAGATGATTTTGTCGCAAGGGGTGCTGCAACTATCGCCCCGCGAGAAGGTGTTTGGCAAATATATGCCGGGAGATGCCTTTTTTGTTTCGCTGGCAGCCGATCGCGGGCGCAAAGCGATCGCCGTCGTTTTATCGGGGTCAGACGGAGACGGCTCGCTAGGGCTGAAAGCGATCAAGGCAGCGGGAGGTGTGACGTTTGCTCAGTGTGAAGACACGGCAACCTTTGAAAGTATGCCCAGCACTGCGATTGCCACCGGGAATGTCGATTTTGTGCTGCCGCCCGGAAAAATCGCCGAAGAACTGGTAAATCTCAGCCGCAACCCGATGTTGTCTTGTCCACTGCCGTTGATCGTCGCCAAGGCATCGCCTGTCCCAGGCGATGCCTTGGCGACGATTTTTTCACTGTTGAGATCGACCACAGGCGTTGACTTTAGCCACTATAAGCCCAACACGCTCGATCGACGGATTCAGCGACGAATGCTGTTATGTAAAATAGAACAGGTAGAGGACTATGCCGCATATCTGCAAGCAAATCCGGCTGAGGTCACGGCACTATATGAGGAAATCTTGATCCATGTCACCAGCTTTTTTCGCGATCCCGAAGCCTTTGAGTCGCTAAAAACGCAAGTCTTCCCCACGATCGTGCAAAACAAGTCGGCAGAAGCCCCGATTCGGATTTGGGTCGCGGGCTGTTCGACGGGCGAGGAGGTCTATTCGATCGCTATTTGCCTGCTGGAGTTTTTGGCAGATCACGCCACTCAGCCGCCGATCCAGATTTTTGCGACCGATATCAGCCAGTTGGCGATCGACAAAGCTCGATCGGGCATTTATCAAGAGAATCAGATGGTCGAGGTTTCAGCAGAGCGCCGCCGCCTATTTTTTCGTACCCTTGAACATGGTGGCTGCCAAATCAGCAAGGCGGTGCGCGAACTCTGTGTATTTGCTCGTCAAAACTTGGGCAGCGATCCGCCGTTTTCTAATCTCGATTTAATTAGCTGCCGCAATGTGCTGATTTATTTGAGCGACTCGCTGCAAAAGCGGATCATGCCGCTCTTCCATTACAGCCTTAACCCGACTGGCTTTTTGCTGCTCGGCACGTCAGAAAGCACGGGTCAATCTTCAGAATTGTTTACTTTAGTCGAGAAAAAGAGCAGAATTTATACCAAGAAGCTAACCGCGACGCGTTCCACCTTTTCATTTACCCCCAGCCGCTATCCGATCGCTAGAGTGAGAGAGAGTCAGCCAACGCAAGCTGCTTCTGAAGGGTTTGATTTGCAGAAAAAGGTTGATCAACTGATCGCTAATCGCTATGCGCCCGTTGGGGTTGTGATCGACGACCAGATGCAGGTGCTGCAACTGCGGGGAGACATCGATCGCTACCTAAAACTGGTTTCTGGAAGCGCCAACTTCAACCTATTCAACCTCGTGCGTGGTGGCTTGCTGGTCGAGCTACGTGCCGCTATTTATCAAGCGCAACGGCAAGAGATGCTAGTGATCAAGAACGGACTTCACCTGGAAGAGGGCGATCAATCCAGAATGATCAATCTTCAGGTGATTCCCTTTAAAGTTCCGACTGCTGAAGAATACCGCTTTTTAGTGCTGTTTGAAGACGCTCCACTAGCCAGTAGCCTTAGTCCTGTCGATCCAGAAAGCCCACAGGGAGATTTAGAGCAGGAGAATGCGCGGCTGCGGAAAGAACTCGCCGCCGCAATTCAAGAACAATTAGCAACTCAGGAGTATTTGCAGGCAGTCATTCAAGAGCAGGAGTATGTGACTCAAGACCTCAAAGTTGCCAATGAAGAAATTTTGTCGAGCAATGAGGAACTGCAAAGCACGAATGAAGAGTTAGAAACCGCCAAAGAAGAGATTCAGGCAACCAACGAAGAACTCAACACCACTAACGAAGAACTCCGCAGCCGCAATACTGAACTGCACCAGGTCAACAACGATCGGACTAATCTGCTTGCCAGCATCAACATCCCGATTTTGATGTTGACCCACGACTTACGAATTCGGTGGTTTACGCCGATCGCACAGCGGTTATTCAACTTCATTCCCACCGATGCTGGGCGACCCTTCCACGACATCAGAGCCAGCCTCAACATTCCAAACTTAGAGCCGTTGATGTTAGAGGTGCTGGAAACCCTCAGTATCAAGGAATTAGAAGTGCAAACCCAGGGCGGTCATTGGTATACGCTCCGCATTCGCCCTTATCGCACCGTCGAAAATCAGATTGATGGCGTAGTGTTGGTGTTGCTCGATATTGATGCTCTCAAGCGCAGTGCGGTCACGCTAGAAGAAGCTCGGAACTATGCAGAAGCGATCGTCGAAACCGTTCATACGCCGCTGATCGTGCTGGAGACTGATTTCCGAGTAAACAAAGCCAATCGATCGTTCTACGAAACGTTTCAGGTTGATCAAAACGAAACTGCACGATCGCTGATTTTTGATCTGGGCAACGGGCAGTGGAATATTCCCAAACTGCGATCGCTTCTAGAAAATATTTCTGTCAGCGATACGGCGGTTGAAAACTTTGAGGTCGAGCATCAGTTTGAGCAAATTGGACGAAAAACCATGCTGCTCAATGCTTGGAAGATTATTCAAGAAGGGGATGCTGAACGAATTTTGCTGTCGATCGAAGACATCACTGATCGACAGCAGTTTGAGACTGAGCGATCGCATCTCCTGACCCAGGAACAACTAGCTCGTCAAGAGGCGGAGTCTGCCAATCGCGCCAAAGACGAATTTTTATCAAACCTCTCGCACGAACTCCGCAACCCACTCAACACCATGCTGGGCTGGTCGCAAATCCTCCTTACCCGCAAGCTAGAAGAGGTAGCCGTCACTCGTGCCCTAGAAACGATCGAGCGGAGTGCCAGAGCACAATCTCAACTGATTGAAGATATGCTGGATATTTCACGAATCACTAGCGGCAAGCTGCGCCTCAACTCGCATCGGCTTGATCTAGTTTTAGTCGTGAATGCTGCGATCGAGTCTCTCCAACTCTCCGCCGAGGCGAAATCGATTCAAATTGTCTCGCAGCTAACTTCGGCAACGATTGTGGGCGATGTCGATCGCTTGCAGCAAGTGCTGTGGAATCTCCTTTCTAACGCCATTAAATTTACGCCAACTGGCGGACGAGTGGAAATCACATTATCACCTGTGCGGACTTATGCTGAAATTCGAGTCAGCGATACTGGACAAGGCATTCGAGCAGAGTTCCTTCCCTATGTGTTTGATCGCTTTTGTCAAGGTGATTCCAGCACGACTAAAGGTCAGCAGGGTTTGGGTTTAGGGTTGTCGATCGTCCGGCATATTGTAGAGCTTCACGGCGGCACGGTGTGGGCAGAGAGCCTCGGCGAAGGGCAAGGAACCACGATGATTGTGAGGCTGCCCCTACGACCAATGCTTCCAGAGGTGACGAGTAATTTAGAACCCGCAACAGAGGAGCCTCTGGAGGTTCCCTCTCTGAAAGGCTTACGCATTTTAGCGGTCGATGACGATGTGGATAGCCTCGACCTGATGAAGTATACGTTGGAAGAAGCGGGGGCAAAAGTCGCTGTGGTGACTTCTGCTAGGGAGGCGATCGCGGCTCTGACTGAAGCTCCTGGCAGATATGATGTGCTTCTAGCCGATATTGGGATGCCAGACGAAGATGGGTTTTCTCTGATTCGTCAAGTGAGAACGCTTGATGCAGAAGCTGGGGGACAGATTCCGGCTGCGGCAATCACGGCCTATGTCAGCGATCGAGAGCAGCAAATGGCGATTGACGCTGGGTTCCAGGTTCATATTGCAAAACCGCTTGATTTAGCTCAACTGGTGTTGACGATCGAGCATTTAACCAAATAGTTTACGAATGCCTCTAAAGACAGACCGCAAAAGCTGTTTTCTCAGTTATTATGATTTGTAACAAGTCAATAAGGAATGTAAACAATGCAGACTAACAAAACGACTGACCTATCTTCTACCACCAAAGAATATAACGGGATTGATCGCAACGCTTTCCTTTTTGGTTTCAGCCCTCAAGCCGAGTTGTGGAACGGACGTTTAGCCATGATTGGCTTTGTCGCATACCTATTATGGGACTTGTCAGGCGTTAGCGTTCTGCGAGATCTTCTCCACTTAGTTAACTAAACATCAAAATTTCTCACTGCCAGAAACAATGAAACTTTGTTCCAATAGTTAAGCCCCTTTCCAACAATCTTTGGGAAGGGGCTTTTGTTGATTGCAATATTGCAAAGCCGATCGATCTAGTTTATGAGTTGCTTCAGAGTCAGTTGCACTCATCCACTCGTTTTTGCGCGTCTTCTAGAGCTTTTTGCACCTGCTCAAATCCAGTGCCGCCGTAGCTATTGCGGGCAGACACAACCTGTTCAGGCGCGATCGCGGCATACACATCGGCTTCAAAGGCAGGATGCACATCTTTCCACTCGTCTAAGGTCAAATCTTTAAGCAGTTTGTTTGCTGCCAAGGAAGTTTTGACGACTTTGCCCACCAAACCGTAAGCTTCGCGAAACGGAACGCCCTTTTTAGCTAAGTAGTCTGCTACATCTGTGGCGTTAGAAAAGTCTTCATTCACCGCTTCAGTCAATCGCGCCGTCTGAAACTCTAGCCCTTCACTTAGCAGAATCGTCATCGCTTCTAGACAAACTTTGACGGTCTTGACTCCATCAAATAGCGCCTCTTTGTCTTCTTGCAAATCTTTGTTGTAGGCCAGAGGCAGCCCTTTCATCAACACTAGCATCGCCTGAAGGTGTCCAAAAACCCTGCCCGTCTTGCCGCGCACCAGTTCGGGCACATCGGGGTTCTTCTTCTGAGGCATAATGCTCGAACCCGTAGCACAGCTATCTTTGAGGCTGACAAAGCTAAATTCTTGCGAGGCCCAGAGAATCACCTCTTCTGACAAGCGGCTGAGATGCACCATGATCAGACTTGCTGCACAGAGAAACTCGATCGCAAAGTCGCGATCGCTCACCCCATCCAAACTATTGGCATAGACTCCCCCAAAATTTAGCCGCTCGGCAGCAAAGTGACGATCGATGGGAAAGGTCGTTCCGGCAAGCGCCCCAGAGCCTAAAGGAGAAATATTTACCCGTTGATAAATCTCACCTAAGCGCTGCCAGTCTCGCTGCGTCATCTCAAAATAAGCCAGAAGATGATGTGCCAAGCTAATTGGCTGCGCTCGCTGCAAGTGGGTATAGCCAGGGATCAGCGTTCTGACGTGCTGACTTGCCAGACTCAGCAAAACTTCTTGAAATTGGCGAATCTGCTGCCGAATCTGCTGAATCTGATCTCGCAAATAGAGGCGAGTGTCGGTGCCCACCTGGTCATTGCGCGATCGCGCCGTGTGCAGTTTTTTGCCTACATCGCCGACTAGCTCAGTCAACCGTCGCTCGACTGCAAAATGCACATCTTCGGCATCGGTGCCCGGTGTGAAGTTGCCCTGACGATATTCTTGCCGAATTTGCTCAAGCCCGCGAACCAGTTCCGCGCCTTCGTCAGCCGAAATAATGCCCGTTTTAGCCAGCATTTCGGCGTGCGCCTGAGAGCCAGTCAGGTCATATTCGATCAGTTGAATATCAAAGTGGATGCTGGCGTTAAACTCGGCGATCGCCGGGTGCAATGTCGATTCAAATCGCTGGCTCCAGGTTTGGGTCGAGGGCTGATTGGCTTGAGTCAAAAGAAATCCTCTCTAGGCTGCGACGATAGACACTCGACTATACCAGAGGAGCCGAAACGGATTCTAGCGGGTTAGTGTGTTTGTGTCAGCGATTGATGAGGAACCCATCAGCCGTAAGTGGTCAACGCTCTCGCCATATAGCCTAAAATCAGCCCGACCAGAAATGCCCAAACTTGACCCGTTTTCACAAACTGACCCCAAGCTCTGCCGACATCGCCGCCGATGTCAGTTTCTTTAAATTGTTGAGCGAGAACGACCCAATCGTGCGGTAATTGCCAGTGCAGCGTTTGCAGCAGGTCGCTCCAGTGGGTTATGCCAATCAGCCAAGTGGTCATTTCGTGCATTAGGTGAATCATTGCTGTCGTCTCCTCAAACCCGTGGTGATCGCTACGGTATTTTGCATCTAAGAGCTTTCTTGTACCACAGAATTGAGCAGACGACGTATTTAGGATCATGGATTCAATGATCTCAGTTACTTGCAATGGCGACGGGCACGACCGTGCCAGGTCATTATAAAAGTGGCATCACAGAGTTGGCAATGATGGCGGCTTGGGTGCGATCGCGCAAGTTTAGTCGTCCTAAAATGCTGGCGACGTGATTTTTGACCGTTCCTTCAGAGATTTCGAGCGATCGAGAAATTTCTCGGTTGCTCGAACCCGCAGCAATCAGTCTTAAAACTTGCCGCTCTCTGGTCGTGAGTTTGGTAAACCCCGGCGGCATGGGAGCCGATCGCCGAGACGCTAGACTAAACACCACTACGTTTGAGGTGCTGCTGTTGAGATCAGGAATTGGCAGTGCAGCAGATTCACCAAATATGCCGCCTAAGATTTTGGGCAAAATTCCAGGGCTGAGTTGGGTGTAGCCTTTGTGAACAGAGCGCACCGCGTTGACTAATTCAGCGGGGCACAAGTCTTTGAGAAGATAGCCCTTTGCGCCGACTTTGAAAGCAGTGGTCACCGACTCTTGGTCGTCTGAATCAGTCAAAATTAAAACCTGGCTCTCAGGAAATCGCTGACAAATGGTTTCAGTGGCAGCAATTCCGTCAGTTTTGGCACAGCATGGGTCAATCAAAACAATGTCTGGGTGTAGCTTCTCGACCTGGTGAATAGCGCTTTGTCCTGTATCTGCGTCTCCTACCACTTGCAAATCTTGCTCCTGATTGAGTAGAGCTTTTAAGCCTTCACGAATCAGGTTTTGGTCGTCAACGAGTAATACACGAATCATGGCAGATAGCTCCGATCGGGTTTAGCCACGGATAGTCCTAAGCGGGAAACCGCTCAAACATTCAATGTTAAGGAACAACCTCTCTCAACGACGACATCTCATTAGTTTTGTTCCCAGATAGTTAGGGATCGATAAGTTTTTCTTTAGACTGAATCAGCTAAACCGACAAGCTTAATGCGTCTAATTTGCTGACCTAACGTATGCTGAAAAGTCAAAAGTGCTTGGGCGATCGCTATGAGTGGGTTTACAAAGCTGGTTGAGCAAAACAAATCTGGGCTGTGGTTAGGATTGCTCGGTCTATGGATCGGGTCACTAGCGCTACGGTTTTGGGGACTCGGACGATTCAATGCCCTAGTTTTTGACGAAGTGTATTACGTCAAGTTTGCCCACAATTATTTGACGCACACCCCATTTTTTGATGGGCATCCACCGCTCAGTAAATATTTAATCGCGATCGGAATTTGGATCGGCAATCAACTTCCTGTTGGCAAAGATACGGTTAACTCACTGGCTGGTTCGCCCCTCAGCACTTGGAGCTATCGCTGGCTAAATGCGCTCACTGGTTCGTTTATCCCACTAGTGGTGGCGGCGATCGCTTATCAGCTAAGTCACCGCCGCAGCTACGCATTAATCGCCGGACTGTTTGCCGCCGCTGACGGATTATTTTTGGTCGAGTCTCGCTATGCGTTGAACAACGTTTACTTAGTGCTTTTTGGGCTGTTGGGACAATGGTTTTTTCTCAAAGCACTCGATGCACCGGGCAGAAAATGGCTGCCGTGGATGGCGCTGGCAGGGCTGTTTTTTGGTGCCTCCGCGTCGATTAAATGGAACGGCTTGTGGTTTTTGTTGGGAGCCTATTTGCTCTGGGGCATTGCGCTGGCAGTTCGGCTGGCGAGACGAATGCGACGATCGCCCATTCCCCTGCCTGACCCCTTTGCAAACACGCCGCTCGATCGTCTGGCGCGGCTCAATCCCTTTTATCTGCTGCTCAGTTTGGGAGCCATTCCCGCTATTTTCTATCGCCTGATCTGGATTCCTCATCTCAATCTCAGTCGCGATTTTGGCTTCTGGGAGGTGCAAAGCCAGATTTTGCTCTATCACGAGCGGGTCGGCAGTGGTGCTAAGATTCATCCCTATTGCTCGACGTGGGTAAGCTGGATTTGGATGCAGCGTCCCGTCGCCTATTTTTATCAAGTCGCCAGCAGTTTGACGGCTCCGATTCCAACCAGTGGCACTGCTTCGACTGTGACATCGGGCAGCGTCATCTATGACGTTCACGCGATGGGCAATCCGGTTTTGTGGTGGTTTTCGACGGCAGCGATCGCCCTGCTGATCTGGATTCTGATCGAGAATCTCAACTCACTGACCAGTCCTGCCGAAACGCTCACGCCGCGTCAGCGAATTGGTTTATTGCCGATCCACGAAGTCTGGATTGCGCTGTTTCTCGTCGTCAATTATGCTGCCAATCTTTTGCCCTGGGTGCGCGTGACTCGCTGCGTGTTTCTCTATCACTACATGGGGTCTGCGGTTTTTGCATCGCTGGCGCTGGCTTGGCTGGTCGATCGCTGGTTTCGCAGCAACACGCCTCGGCTCAGACGGTTGGCAAACTGGACGATCGGGCTGGTGTTAGTCGGTTTTGTCTTCTGGATGCCCGTTTATTTAGGACTCCCGCTGATGGGATGGCAATATAATCTACGGATGTGGCAGATTGCGATCGGCAATTTTTGGCTCCTGCGATGGATCTAAATCTGCCCTGTTGATGAGAGACTCTTAGATTAGGTGCATATTCATCATCATCTTCATCATCTTCATCATCTTCAGCGTGTGCATCGTTTCTTGAATTTTTGGCTCGTTCAATCCCATTACGATATGAAACTTTTATCTTTTAGAGCTTCACACAAATTGCGATGGGTTGGCATCATCGGCAGCTTTGGAGTCAGCATTTGTCTCAGCGCCATGCCCGTTCAAGCGCAAGTCTCAGAGACTCAAGTCGGGAAAACGGTTGAAGCGTTGCGGCTAGCAGCCCCCAAAACTGCAACCAAAAATGACGGTCTGTATAGCGAATGGCAGGTCAAACCCGACACACTCGCTCGCTGGTCAAAACAGTGTACGGGGCGCGAGCTTTCGTCAACCGAGTTTGAAGCCAATGCCACCGCTGCGCGGTCGATCGTCACCTGCGTGATTCGCGATGTCTTGCGAGACGAATATCGCGCCAGTGGCAACAACGAGTTTATGGCAGTGCGTCGCGTCGCCGCCTGGTGGATGACAGGCGATGCAGCTAGCTACAGCAAACCCGCGATCGCGCCCTATGCCGAAGAAGTGGTCAGCTTCTATAAGTGGCGAACTCCGGCTGCCGCAACCAAGCCCACTCCAGCGATCAATGGCAGTCAAACCTCGGTTTACGATCGCTATATGAAAGCAGGCTATGCCGTCGATCAGCAGAAAGATGCCGCGACTGCGCTGCTCTACTTCACACGAGCGCTCGATGAACGCCCTAACGATTCCTTTGCGATGCGAGCGATGCAAAACGCCCAAGCGTCAGTTGATCGCACTCGTGGCACCGCTAAACCGTCTCCTAAACCCTCAACCGAACCGTCCCCTCCTTAAAGTTAACGATCGTGATCAAACTCCTTTTTCACTGTTTTATGGTCGGCACAATGCTGGCTTATGCTCCCGTCGCGTCTGCCGTTGAATGGACTAAGATTGCCGAAAATTCTGTTAATGACAAGTTTTTTGTCGATGAAAGCTCAATTCAGCGCAATAGCTCGATCGTCTGGTATTGGGAATATCGCGAATTTCCCCAGGCAAACAATGCCTTTTTAGAAACCAAAGTCGATCAGCCGCTACACGGGGCGGTGATTCGGTGGTCGGTAGACTGCACCAACAAGTCGCAGCGTTTAAGAAAGGTCAACGCCTATACCAAAAATAGAAAGCTGATTCAAAAGTTTGAATATGGAGATAGCGGAACGTTATCGCAGCCCAGACCCGGAAGCAGCGCTTATGCGATCGTTGATTATGTCTGCACACCTAAAGATCAGGCGAAGCCTGCAACGCAATAACTCCTGCTAGAAATCTACTCAAGGCTTTGAGCGCCGCAACTCAGACAGCAACGGGGATAGTTCTGCTGAGGTCAAATCACGCCACTCGCCGGGTTGAAGCCCTGCTAGACCGAGGTGAGAAATTGCCACCCTCACAAGTCTCAAAGTCGGAAACCCGATCGCGGCAGTCATGCGTCTAATCTGGCGGTTGTGCCCTTCAGTCAGGGTGATCGCTAGCCAGCAAGTCGGAATTGCTTTACGATCGCGAATCGGCGGATCACGGGGTGGCAAATCAGGCTCCTGGTGGAGTAACAAAACCTCAGCAGGACGGGTGCGATAATTCTGAATCTGAATGCCTTGGCGTAACCGCTCTAAATCTGCCTCGCCCGGAATGCCCTCAACTTGAACCCAATAAGTGCGGGGATGCTGAAACTTAGGATCACTTAACCGATGCTGAAGCGCGCCGTGATTGGTCAGCAGCATTAGCCCCTCGCTATCGTGATCTAACCGACCGACCGGGTAGACCGATCGAACTGGCACATAGTCTTTTAACGTCTGTCGCGGTGGCTGGCTGTTGTCAGTAAACTGGCTGAGAACGTCAAAGGGTTTGTAGAACAGGAGATAGCGATGAGGCATAAATCACGCGGGTGGCAGTCCCTAATCAAACGTCAGTTCGACGAGTTTTTCCGCTTCGTCAAGAGCGGCTTCTGCCCCCTAAATCCCCCAAAATTGGGGGATTTAGGGGGCGCGATGGACTGGTAACGAAGTCGTCGAATTCACGTTAATCAATTCTGACGCGGAACCGGGCAAAGCCCACATTGTTAGCCGGGGTGTTTGGAACCGTTCCCAAGTCAAAAATCGCTGACCCGGTTAAATTCCGCCGATCGGTGCAGGCGTTATTTGGGGGCAGCGGGGCAAGGGGCGAAAAGAAAACGCCGCCCGGTGTGGGTTGAGCATTTCCTGATCGCATCACCTGGCTTTCTCTGATAAACTTCGTGTTACTCGGCACTGCGTCGCAAATGCTGGCACGAAACAAAGACTGAGTGCCATCTGACAGATAGTAGATCGTGTATTCAATCTCATCGCCACTTTGCAGCGGGTTAGCGCGATCGCCCCTGATAATCCCTACCGGAGAAAGCTGCGACCAGCCAGGAGCGGTATCGTTCAAGTCGTTTGGATCGTCTACAAACCGATCAAACCGAGTCTGCACCCCTGCGCGAGTCGTCGCCGTAATTCGCTTCACTAGTCGCAATTGAGTCGCCAAGTCGATCGGGGTTGGCGTGTTGTCATCATCAGGAATGCCGTTGCCATTGGCATCTGGTGTAACTCCACTAGTCGAGATGTCTCTAAGCGGATTGCCTCCGGGGTCTTGCGCCGTCCCGATCGCGGTGTTGAAATAAGTTCCCTGTTTACCGCCCGGAGTCAGCAGAACATTAAAACTCACCGTTGCGGTTTCTCCTGCTCCCAGACGGTCAGTGCCCGCCAATAAATTCACGTCGCTGCGCCCGTTGAAATTCGGGTTCACCCGCAGTCGCGAACTGGTGACCGAGCTAGGAACGATCGCAAAAGCTACGGCTCCAGTAAAGGTCGATGTCAAGTCGTCTGCTACCTGCACAGCAGTTAAATCGACCACACTACTATTCTGCACCGTGACCAGGTAAGGAATTGTGAAAGTGCCATCGTTGTTGTTGACCGGAACCCCCACCTGTTTTGCAATTCCCAATCGAGACTGGGGTGCCGGGGTCAGCGATCGCACCACCAGATTTTGAACCTCGTGAATGTTATTTTGGTTGCCCGTCGAAGCCGCAAAGCCAAACTTAAATGCGTCTGGAAACCCCGATGGTGCAGGCAAGGCACCAATCACAGTTTGAAACCCAGAGCCAAAATCTACCTCGACTCGAATCGTTGGCGCTGCCCCTGGTGTTAAAGTGATGCGAGCAGTTCTGCGGGCGGCAGTTCGAGTCGTTGCCGTGCTATTGTCAATTCCTGCGGCTAAAGTTCCTGAGTTAGAAATATAGCAATAGCCCGTTTGCCCACTGCCCGCCCCGCGCACCGTCACCGAATCTGGAACCAGTTGTCCCCCACCAAACGGAGACGGCAGGCAGTTTGGATCGCTACCTCTGCCCCGCCCTTCGGTGTCATTGGCAAAATTACCAAACTCGTCGAACCCGATTCCTACATATCCCCCCAGCAGACCGGGCTGATTGACTGGCTCAGTCGGCACGATCGTATTAATGCGTTGAGCATAGCCTAATGATCCCCCAAACGACCCTGCCCGTGTCGGGCTGGCATTGGCATTGATCAAAAAGAAAGTCAGCCCATCGGCACCGGTGCCGTTATAGGCAAAAAAATCAAACGAGATAGACAGTCCAAACTGTGATTGAATGGGCTGGTTATAAATGACAAAGCCTCGCTGATTTGGGTCATTGGTGGTTAACCGCAGCGCTCCAGAACCATTCGGATCGAGGTTGCCTGATGAACAGTTTGGGATTGTAGACCCGCTGACTGGCGGGGTTGCCGTCAAGCAAGGAAAACCACCCCCCACCCCGAAGCCCGATCCCCCCGAAATAAAGGGCGAGATCGTGGCATTTTCTTTAAATGTTTCTTGAAAGAAAACGGTTTGAGCACTGACTGAAGTTGAGTTTGCCAGCAGGAGGCAGGTAAGCCCCCCCGCTAGATTACCTAAACGTCGAGTTGATAAGCCGAGTCGGGAAGATTGCACGATTCAGGATCTCCTTTGAGCAACCAGAAGATTCAGATCATCGGCTGCCCAGATTGATAGAGCACGAAGTGAGCCGGGCAGAGCGGTGGGGCAATGCCACAAGTCGCACGATCGCGGCATCACCCCATTTTGTTAATTGATTCTGACGCGGAAGCGCACAAAACCAAAGTTGTCGCCTGCCGTGTTAGAAATGTCTCCTAGACCAAAAATCACCGATCCGTTGGGGTTGGTTTGATTTTGGCAAGCGTTTCCGGCAGGCAGTGGAGCCAACGGCGAGAACGGAGTGCCTCCTGATATCGGGGCAATGTTGTTCCGTTGAATCTGCGCGGTGTTGGCTAAGAAGCCAGTGCCCGTCGGAATTTGGTCACAGAGGTTGGTGCCAAAGGTCGGGGTTGGTCCATCAGATAGGAAGTAAACCGTGTAGGTAATTTCGTCCCCGGTGCGAATCTGGTTGCCCCCCGCGACTCTAATCTGCCCTCGCAGCGGAATTTGTGACCATCCGGGAGCGTTGTCGTTCAGCGTTGACGGGTCATCCTGAATGGCGTTGAAGTCAAATCCAGGAATGGTCGCACCATTGCGAGTCACATTGGTGATTCGCTTCACTAAACGTAGCCCTTGACCACCGATTCTAAAGCCAAAGTTTGCCGTCAAGACCGATTGCCGGGGGGCGAGCGTCACGGGCAGGGCGACTGGCGTAGTGGCGTTGGAACCCCCGGGCGGAGTGACCGTGACGGTGTAGTTTCCAGGCGGCACATTCAGGAAGCTGTAGTTGCCGTTGGCATCGGTGATAGTGGTGCCGACGACGACCCCTGCGGCGTTTCTCAACGTGACGGTGACTCCACCAATGCCCGTGTCACCAGGGTCAGGCGTGCCATTGCCGTTGAGGTCATTGAAGACCAGAGTTCCGATCGTGCCTGGGGCAGTTCGCAGTCCGATCGGGACGTTGAAGACTTGCCCTGGCGTTAATGCCGGAATCGGCTGTGGGTTAGGCGTGGTGCCCGTAAACCCAGCCGGAGGGGTAGCAATGACTGTGAACGCAATACCCGGTGGCACGTTGGCAAAGGTAAAGTTTCCTGTTCCGTTAGTAGTGGTCGTGGCAAACGGGTTGCCCTGAGGGTCAAGCAGCGTGACTGGAACGTTAGGCAGCAGCGGTTCACCGGGATCTTGAACGCCATTGCCGTTGAGGTCATTAAAGACCAGGTTGCCAATCGTCGCGGGGGCTTGTCTGACTCCAAAGTCTACGGTGTCAATGTTGGCACCTGCCGGAAACACCACAGTCTGAGTCAGACTCGGTGCGCCTGTCGGAGTCGTCGGCGTAAAGCCAGCCGGGAGATTGCTAATCGTCACCGTGTAGCCCGCACCGTTTGAAGCTGGCAGACCCGCAAAACTGTAAGTTCCCGTCGCACTGGTGGTCGTAGTCTGGGTAACGGCGTTGTTATTAGCATCTGTACCCGTCAAGGTGACGGTGACCCCACCTAGACCGGGTTCTGTGCCGTTTTGAATGCCGTTGCCGTCAAAGTCGTTAAAGACGCGATCGCCCAGCGTTCCCGTTTGCACAAAGACCCCAAAGTCTATTGTGTTAATGGTTTGACCAGAGCCGAGCGTCACCGAGAGGGGCGTAGGCGTAGTGACTCTAGAGCCAACCGGGGCGGCAGCAGTGACGGTGTAATTGCCAGGAGGAACATTGGTGAACTGGTAGTTTCCGGCTGCATTCGTCGTTGTAGTCGTGACTACAGTTCCGGCTTGGTTTCGCAGAGTTAGCGTGACTCCACCAATTCCAGTCGTTTCACCCGGATCTTGAACGCCGTTGTTGTTGACATCGTTAAAGACAAAATCTCCGATCGTGCCGGGAACTTGCCTTAACCCAAAGTCAACCGTTGGCACATTTTGACCGGGAGCGAGGGTGGCGATCGTCTGCACCAATGGAGTCGTATTGGAGAACCCAGACGGCGGCGTGACCGTGACCGTGTAGTTGTTCCCCGGTGGCACATTGATGAACTGATAGTTGCCATTGGCATCAGTCACCAGGGTTGCGATCACGGTTCCTGCCGAGTTTCTCAGGGTGAGCGTGGCTCCTGCGATTCCGGTTTCTCCAGGATCTTGGATGCCATTGCCGTTGAGATCGTTGAAGACCGTATCGCCGATCGTGCCAGGATTCTGCCGAATCCCAAAATCGACCGTTGGGATGTTTTGCCCCGTGGTCAGCGTCACCGTTTGCGGATTGGTATTGGTGCTAATAGAGCCCGCTGGTGGCGTTGCCGTGACGGTATAGGTGCCTGGATTGAGAGTAGTGAACTGATAATTTCCGGCGGCGTTGGTAACGACGGTTTGGTTAATCGGATTGTTGTTAGTATCCGTCCCTGAGAGGGTGAGAGTGACTCCTGTGACCCCAGTTTCACCGGGATCTTGAACGCCATTGTTGTTAGGATCGTTGAAGACCGTATCGCCGATCGTGCCCGTGCCCGTATTGGCGGCGATCGTGGTGGTCTTGGTGACAACTTGTGGGGTTGGTACTGGAGAATTGGACTGTTGACGAACGCGAGTGTCTAGAAAAGAAGTCCCGTTGATGAGGGTGACATCCTGGGGGGGTGCGCCTGCGTTGGGGGTGACTCGTAGAATAAAACTGCCCGTTTGCCCCGGTGCGAGAATCCCGGTGTCAGGTACGTTATTGCCGTCAGTTTCAGGCAGCGGGTTTCCGGTTGAGGTGAGTAAGACCGCGGTGTAGTTTCCGTTGGTTCCGGCGACTGCCAGATTGATGATATCGGAGGTAAAAAAGTTGTTGGTGACGGTGAACGGGTGATCGACCGCAGTGCCGATCGTGGTTGCACGAGTCGAATCTGGGGTGATCGTGAAGTTTCCGGCTCTGGTGGGCCGGCGATCGAACAAGGGAATTGGATTTCCCGGCGTGGTGCCGATATTGGCTTGCAGCAGCGCTTGGTTATTTGGGGTGTAGTTACCGAGCGTTAGCGTCCAGATTCCTGCGTTGGCAAGACCTGCCACAGGGACGCTATCACCCCCATTATTAAGGTCGCCACCGTTGTTCCAAACCGCATTACCTGAAGTTGTCCCGGCAGTGACAGCACCTGATGGGCTGGTGTAAGCCAGGGTTCCGGCGTTATCTAGGTCAAAGTCGCGCAGAAACAGATTGGTGGTGCCCGGAGGAACCAGCGCGAAAAACGGAACCGTGATATTTCCGCCCGTGTCTTGCTGAAACGTGCCTTTCACCTGACCAATCAGCAGGTTAGAAACCCCTGGAATCGAGATTTGAAACCCGTTATCGTCGTTGTTAAGAGCGACGTTAGGGTCATTGGAAATAGGAGACGCACCCGTTTCACTGGTGATGGTGTAAACCCCCGGCACCGTGATCGCCGGAAAGGTGATATTTGAGGAAACCGTGTTATTGGCAGACGGGGGAGGAGTCTGGGTACTAATCGCCGTTCCCGTCGGACCCAGAAGCACAAAGCGGGTTGGGTCAGGGTTAGCGCCGCCAGTGCCGATGACTCCGCCGTTCACCTCATCGAGAGGGCCGCCACTGCCAGCATCAATAATCGAAATGGTGACACTGCCCCCGGCGCTGGTGATATCAGCCTGGGTAATATTGATAAAAAACTGGTGAGGCTGATAGCCCCCGATTTTACCCGCTTGGTTGGTGGTATACCAGTCGCCAACGTTGGCAGGGCGAGCCGGCCCACTCGTTTGAAAGTTGAGTCCTGGGAAGGATGGGAGTACGGTTTGAGCTTTGACCGGGTTAGGAGGGCAAAGCAAGACAGCCAGGGTGCTGCTAGCCAATAAGCACCAAACTTTAGAAAAACGGCTAACTGAATTATGGGAAACAAACGATCGCACTACCTCACACCTCCTGCGGGTTCTAGTTGCAGGTCTTCTTCCTGAACAATCACTTCAATGTTTCTGGCATCTTTGTAGATCAGTTCGACGCGACGATCGCGGGCAAAATCTAAGCGGGTGTCGCCATCAGAAATGCGCTGCTGCTCTCCAAACGATCGGATCGTCATCCGGGCGGGGTCGATGCCATGGCGGATCAGGTAGTTGCGCGTCGAGTTGGCTCGGCGCTTGCCCAAATCGAGGTTGTAGGCATCACTCGCACGGGGGTCTGTGTGTCCTTGGAGTTCCACAATAATGTTGGGGTTTTCTAAGAGGACTTGAGTAATGCGATCGAGGACTCTAGCACTAGTGGGACTGATGAAGTCTTTATCGAGTGCAAAGTGGACGTTTTTAGGAACTTTAAGCACGATCGGAGTCGTCTGCGGCACCACTGGAACGGGCGGCGTCTGAGCGACAGGCGGATTAGTGCAGCGTGGAACCGCAGTGGGCGGCAGTGTTTCGACGGCTGGTGTCGCCGTGTCTGCTGTTGTAATCAGAGCGTTGTGTGCAGGCTCGGAAGTGCCATATCGAGGATCAGTGGCGATCGCCGTTACCCGTTCTCCTGACTTGAGGGTATTTGCCGTTAGGGTAAACTGTCCTTGACTATCGGCTGGAGCCGATCCGATCGGTTCACTTAACGGGCCGTAAGCAAAATCTCCTTCAGTGACGCGATAGATCTGAATCTGTGAGCCGGGGTCAGCTTTTCCGGTCAGTTGGGCTTGAGTGCCAGAAAGAATAAAGTCTCTAGCAGCAAATTCGGGCGCGTTGATCGCCGAATTGCCCGTGTCTTTGCGACGGTTGGGCGAGTTGCGCTTGGGGTTGATGTTGTCGCCGCGCTGATAGTCGTGGACGCTGACATTATCTTGCGTGACTAAATCAATGCTGAGTCCTTCAAGGCTTGAGAAGCGGTTGTCTGCAATCACATTACGACTGCTGCGCGGGAAAGAAGCCACGACTACGCCAGGCCCGGCTTGATGCGCGATCGTGTTGCCTGTTACCTGATGGTCATTGCCCATTAAGTAAACGGCCGCACGTCGATAGCGCCGACCGTTGTAGGTGATCTGGTTATCGCGAATCTGAGCCGCGCCTTGAGGCTTAAACAGGTAGACCCCTGCGCCATCGTTGCCGCAAATCAGATTTCCAGTAACTTGCGCTTTGTCGATGTTGCCTTCGAGCCGAATTCCGTCAGGCATCCCAGCGATGCCATTGCCGACGATCGCGTTTTCGGTGACGACTAAGTTGTCCGATCGCACCGAAGTAATCACCGCGCTGCCGTCGTGATTGGCAATCCAGTTACGACGAATCGTGGTGCCTGTGCTGTTAAACACCGACACGCCAAACGCTGAAGTCGTCGGCGGAACGCTTTGATCGGGGCGAATTCCTAGCCAGTTGTTCTCAATCAGAACGTTTTTAGGAGGAACGTCACGATCGTAAAAAGGCGCGTTGCTGGCAGGCATGGTTTGCTGACTGACATCGGGAGGGGGCAAGCGATGCGCGACAAAAATATCTGCCGGAGGGGTTCTTGCCGTGTCGTCGTGTTCGTCAGTGAAACCGTAAATGCTTAAGCCGCGAATCGTGACGTTATCGGAAACCACCGTTAAACCACGAGGAACAAACGCGCCTTGAGCGGCAGTGAGTTCAACGATCGGGGCGACCAGCGGCAGTTCTGCGATCGCGGGAGTGTCTGCTGCATACCCGGTTTGCGTCGTGCCATCGATCACGAGCGGAACGGATAAATCAGGCAATTGCCGCGCGACTCGAATCACCGTTTGTCCGGTCGGAAGCTGAAAGGCGATTTCGGAAGTCGCCCCCGTTGCCGTCGAGACTTGCGCTTTTTCAGCCTCGCTGAGACGATCGACCGATAGCGTGCCGTTGACTAGCTCGATCGCTTCTCGCAGCGTCAGCCCGCCATCGGCTTGAACGCTATCTTGATCACTATTCACAACCACTCGTAGTCGAGAGGCGGCTGCTCCTTGTGCCAGCAGTGGAGCCATTGGCAGCCACCCAAAAACTGTCAACATCAGCAGTGAAATCAGCCTTTGTTCACCCTTCACCCTGTTTCCTTTTTGCTTTTTTCGATTGCTCATCATTGTCCTTCTCCCACAACCACGTTTGCCGTCGGCGTTTGTTGCAGCGTTGCTGCGGGTGCGATCCCAGGAATTTGTGACTGCGTTGCAGGTAGTGTTGATGCCGTTGGTTTAATTTGTGACTCTTGCTGTTGCGGCGGCGCAACTTTTTGCAAGCCAAAGCCATTAAAGAGTTCGTTCACCTTAAAGGAGAGGGCTGCATAGAAGCCACCTTGCGATCGACTGCCATCAAAGTCGCGATCGTTGTTGATGTCTCCAAAGCTATATCCGGCTGCCACTCTGAGATTGGGCGTGAGATAATAGCCCACTTCGAGCAAGAATCCGACCTCGTTAAAGCCTGTGATCGACTGCCCAACCCACCGCACTTCGCCACCCAAATCCCAGTTATAGCCGAGTCGATAAGTAGCCCTTAGCTGGCTTAAGGAAATGAAGTTGGTGCCGACTAAATCTCGCGCTGAGTAAGATTGAGTGCTTCGCAGGGCATATTTGCCGAAGAATTCCCAGCGAAAGTTAGGGGCATAAATCGCCTCAATGGAGCCTAAATGCACCTTTGAGCCAGTGCCGCTGCCAAACAACAGCGTGGTTGGGTTCACCCCAGGGTTTTGCCGATATTCATAGCGGAACAGCATATTGAACTTATCGCTGTTGGGATCGCGATAAGCCAAGCCAACCTTGACATTTGAAGTGTCGCCCAACCCGGTAAGCAACTGATTAGAGGCGTTAGCTTGCTGGAAGCGCACTAATGCCGTCAAAGCCGGAGAAACTTTTCCGGCGGCTCCGGCTGACCAGACGGTATTGTTGCCCAAATCTGAGTTGCGTCGCTCAAACCGCGCACTAGCCTTAAAATCTGGGTTATCGGTGTATTCGACCCCAACGCTGTAGCTATCGCCCGAAGTCACACCCAGCGAGGCAGAACTTTGTCCGACTGCATAAGGTTGAGCAAACTGCTGACCTGCGGCAGTGTAGGCGAAGATGTCACCAAAAATCCGCTCGTAGCCGAGGTTAATTCGCAAACCAGGAGACAGCACAATCCGGTGATTGAGTCCGATCGCGCCTTGCCCTGTCACACTGCCATTCACCCCTGACAGCACGGCATAGCGCCCGGTGATTGAGGTGTCGTCGCTCAACCGCTGATCAACGAGCGTCTCTAAACTGGTGATCGAGTTTCTAGAAAACTGTCCGCCAGAGAGAAACTGCTGCGCCAGCCGCATCGTCACGCCGGGATAAACTTTCCAGTCCAGACCTAACGTGGTGCGATCGGGGTAAAGCGAATCGTCGCTGCCTAAACTGAGTTCATTTTGAGCGCGGAAGGTGAGGCGATCGTTAAACGGCACCGATAACCGCGAAACCAGTTGGTTGCTGTCACCGTCGAGATTGTTGGTGACGCGATCTTCACGACTGCGGTTAACCCAATCTAAACTGGCGGTGACGATGCCAAATTTCTGCTCGACACCCGCGCTGATTGTGGTCAGGCTGTTATCCACCCGACCTGCCCGCAGCGGTTCCTGTCCGCACGGTGACACACCGGGAGTCGTACAGAGAATGTTAGTGCTGAGGTCGAACGCATCGACCAATCCGATCGTGTTGACCGAGGCAAACCCGAAATTAACTTCGCGATCGACTTGTGCCCGAAACTGAGTGTTTTCTCCCACTTTTGCTGCGACGTTTGCCCCAAAGCGGGTTTGCCCCGGCGTAAAGCTAAACGTAGCGTTGTTTGAGAAATTCTCGTCGGTCGATCGATAATAGGCTCGTGTCAACAAACCCGGAGTCAGCGTTGCTTTTGCCTCGACTCGATAGGCAGAACCCGAAACCTTATCTGAGAAAGGATTGGCGTTGTTCGATCGGGCATATTCCGCCACAATCTGTCCATCTTTGCCAAACGAGTACAGCGCATCGACTCCAAATAGCTCAAAGTCTTGGCTGCCCTTGTCTTCTCGCAGATAGCTCAACCCTGCCCAGCTTTCTCGCTTGGCTTCGCGAGAGAAGTTATATTGCAGCCGCCCCGCGTAGAGGTTAGTGCCACCTGTGCCGATGCCTTCATATTCATAAGTGACGACGATGCGCCGCACTAGCACCCGCCCAAACAAATCAAACTCAGTCGCTTGAATCGGACGGCGGAAGATGATCGAGCCGCGATCGTAGTCAATCTCATAATCCTTAATCCGATAGAGCGGCACCCGCTCAACAACGCTACCCGGACGGTTGATTTCTTCCGTCTCGATAAACACGTTTTCACTGCCGCCAATCAGCAATCGACGTGACAAGAAGTAATAGCCACTCGTGCCGTTTGCGGCGATCGTATCTCGCTGAAAGCCGTCCAGATTATTGCCATAAGCTAAGGTGGCTTGCAGATTGCCGAAGTTATAGTTGGCTTTAAACCCGTGCAGTTGGCGAGTCGTCGCCGTAAAATATTGCGATGCGGTGGCAAACTCCTCGGTGCGATAGTCGCCCCACATGGCGTAATTTTGTCCGCCTCCGGGTGCGGTCTGCTCAAGTTTGAAGTAGACGCTATCGATCGAAGGCGTTAAATAATCAACGGTCGAGCTATCGCCATAAGTCGGATAGTTTTGGTCGCAGAACTGAAGATCGCGAAATAGTCGCGTCGTGCCGTCGCAGGTTTCGTTAAGCGGACGTTGATTATTAAAAGCTCCCGTAAATAGCCAGTCGCCTACTTTACCTGTGGCAAAGATAGCGGTGCTGACATCAAATCGAGTCCCGTCTACTCCAGGCGGCAGAAAATCTCGATATCGGCTATAAAAGTCGGTTCCGCCTGCCCCGATGCGAACATTAATCACACCTGATACTAGAGACGGACGCAGATTTGTGATGAACTCAACGTCGGTGTAAGCTTCCAGATTGTCAGAGTCGGACTGTCCTGGCAGCGTGGTCGGAAACGCGAAGGGAGGCTCTGTCAACTTCAGATCTTTTTTCGGCTCGTCGATCGCCGCCCGAACGCGCACCTTCTTCGGCTCTAGCGTAGACTGCAACTCGACCGAAAACCGCCCCTGTCGAGCCATGACTTGAAACCCGGCGCGATCGGTGTCGGCATCTGCGCCAATAAATTTCCCGGCGCTGCTGGTCAATGTCACGGTCGCATCCACGTTTACCGGAGCGCCGCTTTCGTCCACAATTTGTCCAGAAAGGGTGACGGTTGAGCGACCATCGGCGGGAACGCGAGACGCAGATGCGGGAATCAGTTCGACGCGAACGATCGGCGCTTTGGCTGAGGTCGGACTAGCGACAGGCGCAACCGATCCTCCAGGTGGAGTCGGAGTCGAAGCAGGCGCTTGCGGACTTGCCGGAGGCGCGATCGGTGCAACATCTTGCGGACTCGGTGTTTGCTCGCGCTGCGTCGGTTCTGGAACCTGTGCGGTTTGAGGATTTTTGGCAACTGCTGGCTTAACAGGAGTCAGGTTAAGGGTTGCCGCGAGGTCTAGAGCATTGGGTAGCAGAGGCGTGGTTTCTGTGGAGTTGCCCATTGCGCTAATGGCTGCTGGCGCTTCAGACGCAGGAGGTAACTCAACGGCTCGACTGACCGAGGCAAGCGTAATCGCTCCAAAGGTAGAGGTAATTAAACTCAGCCCAAATTTAACTGATGAGAGGTGTTGCATCACTTGCGTCGTCCCTCCCCAAAGGTTGGTGTCACTGCAAAATTCATTCTGACCAGACCGCCCGGAGCGACTTTGACAAGCCGTGATTGGCTATTGTTTTCAATGCGATAACGGTTTGGCGCTAGGGTATATCCCGGCAAACTTGTAAGATCGAGGGTGCCATTTCGGTAGCCTGCGATCACGAATTGCAGCGAGTATAAGCCGCTGGCATCGGTGGTGATGCGATTACCGTCATCCATAAAGATCACGGCATTGGGAACGCCCGGTTCTCCTGGCTGCTGTTCGCCATCAAAGTTCTTATCGACAAACACACGACCTAAAATGGTGCCGCAATCTGACAAAATTCCGTTGCGAATTCTCAGTAAGTGACTGGCAGTGTTGCTCGTTAACGGTCCTAACGGACTGGTTCCTTGGGCGACGGCGAGGTTGCGTCCCGTGCCGCGAATCGCGTCAGGGGAGAGAACGGCGGCGTAGACCAGCGTTAACGTCTGCTGAGGTGCCAAATTGCCAGGGAAGTTGAAGGTAATCACAGATCGGTTCACCGTGGGTCGAGCCAGGGTGCTGCTGACATCAGTAGTGGTGCCCCCCGTCGTCAGTGAAGCCTTTTGAGATTTTGAGATGAATTGAAGTCCGAGGGGTAACGTATCGCGAACCGTAATATTCGAGGCTGTTGCGGAACCTGTATTGCGAATGACCAGTCGATAGATCACGGTGTCGCCGGGTTCGGCGGCAGCTCGATCGCCTGTCTTCACGAGTTCTAAACCGGGGCGACCTGCCACCGTTGCTGTCACAGAAGTTGGGTTGGAAGTGACACCTTGAACAGGAGTAGCGGGATCAGCCGCAGGGCGAAAGTTGCCAGTCGCTGTGTTGACCACATCGGTCGCGGTCTGGCTATTTGCAGGCAAAATCCGATCGTTTAAGCCTCCTGTAAACAGAAGCACTAGTAGAAGACGCAGGAGTCCACTCCCCAACGGCTTTGTCGGGAAATTCATCAAAAACACCACCACACTAATTTTTACCGTCTCAGTAGATGCACGCTGATTAGTTGATCAGTTCGCAAGTGAAGCAGAATTTTTGCTTCATAGAATCATTTAAAAGTCAATATTCTTTCTTGCCTCGATTAATAACTGAGAAGATGATACGGTAACTTCAATGAAATTTTTAACTGTTTATAATAAATTCATATTTGTTTTCGTAAAAACGAACAACTTTTCCTATTAAACGAAAAGAAATTTCCCATCTATGGAGATTCATGTAATAAAAATTCAGTTCTTTAAGCGCTACTAGAAGCTGTTGTAAGAAATACTACTAAAAATTTGTTTGATTTAAGCGAGTCAATTTCAATAGGCGTAGATCTTCGTGGAGAAGCAAGATTTATCACCCGAATCTGCGAATTTACCACAAAACTAGCTAGTTTCTCCGATCGTTTTAGCTTTCTTCATTCTTGAAGTTAGACTTATGCTGTTTACGTTTTTAAGTAGATACTTACGGATCGTGAATTAAATAATATCGGTTACTTGCAACACCGATGGGCACGGCAGTGCCATGCCCTTACACAAATTCCGGCTTTTTTTAATTCACGATCCGTAAGTCCAGATTGGGTTTTGGGGGAACTACTTGAGGATGTGAGATCTCATTTAGTCTTCAATCTTCCCCTCCAGATACGATAACCTGGTTATGGAGGCGCTTTTCTGTTCCACCCTCCGCCCGTCATGACGCAAAGCACCGAATTTCTCAGCCACCTCAACTCTTCGCAACGACAAGCTGTTGAGCATTTTTGTGGGCCGCTCTTAGTGATTGCTGGGGCCGGCTCTGGCAAAACCCGCGCCCTCACTTATCGGATTGCTAACCTGGTGCTGACTCATCGCGTTGATCCCGAAAGCATTTTAGCGGTGACGTTTACCAACAAAGCCGCCAAAGAAATGAAAGAGCGGATCGAGAAGCTATTTGCCGATCGTCAAGCTCACAGCGAGTTTGGCAAACCCTTGTCGGAGTTGACGGGTCAGCAGCAAACGAGCATTCGATCGAAGGTCTATAAAACCATCATCAAAGATCTGTGGATCGGCACGTTTCATGCCCTCTGCTGTCGGATTTTGCGCTTTGATATCGAGAAGTTTCAAGACGAGAAAGGACGCAAATGGACGAAAAACTTCTCGATTTTTGATGAGTCAGATGCTCAAAGTTTAGTCAAAGACATCATTGTTAATAAACTGAATTTAGACGACAAAAAGTTTGAGCCGCGATCGGTTCGCTACGCAATTAGCAACGCTAAAAACAAAGGCTGGTCGCCACGAGATTTAGAACAAGAGCAACCCAACTTTCGAGGCAGAGTGATTGCAAATGTCTATAGTATGTATCAAGATAGATTAGCTGAAAATAATGCCGTAGACTTCGACGATTTGATCTGGCTACCCGTGCAGCTATTTCGTCAAAATGAACAGATTCGAGCATATTGGCACAAACGCTTTCGTCATATCTTAGTAGACGAATATCAAGACACCAATCGCACTCAATATGATCTGCTGCGACTACTCGTAACCAACGGTGAATCAGCCGAGTTGTTTAACGAATGGGACTATCGATCGGTCTTCGTGGTCGGCGATGCCGATCAGTCGATCTACTCGTTTCGGATGGCAGACTTCAAGATCCTAATGGGCTTCCAGCAAGACTTTGGCGATAGTCTGCCCGATGACGACACGCGCACGATGGTCAAGCTCGAAGAAAACTATCGATCGACCGAAAACATTCTGCAGCTTGCCAATCATCTAATCGACAACAACACCGAGCGGATTGATAAAATCCTCAAGCCGACTCGTGGAGAAGGCGCTCCTGTCTATTGTCACCGCGCCGACGACGAGGTTGCCGAAGCCGAATTTGTGGTGCAGCAAATTCGCACGTTAGAGCATCTGAATGCTGAACTTAACTGGGGCAAATTTGCGATTCTCTATCGCACCAATGCTCAGTCTCGTGCCTTTGAAGAATCACTCGTGCGCTGGGGTGTGCCTTATAAAGTGGTAGGCGGATTGCGATTCTACGATCGTAAAGAAATCAAAGATGTCTTGGGCTATCTGAGAGCGATCGCCAACCCATCCGACACGCTCAGTTTGCTGCGGGTGATTAACGCTCCCCGTCGCGGAGTCGGCAAGACAACGATCGATGCGCTACAAAAAGCCTCGGTTGAGTTAGATATTCCGCTTTGGGAGATTTTGATTGACGAAACTTCGGTTAAAAGTTTGGCGGGGCGCAGTTCAAAAGGGGTGATTAGCTTTGCCCAAATGATTCAGAAGTGGCGATCGCAAATGGATGCAGTGTCTGCCTCCAAATTAGTGCAAGGCATTTTAGAAGAGTCGGGCTATTTAACAGACTTGAAAGCTCAAGGCACTGACGAAGCCGAAGAACGGTTTCAAAACGTGCAGGAACTCTACAACGCCGTTCTGCAATTTGAAGAAGAAAACGAAGACACGAGCCTGATTGCTTTTCTCGCGGGGGCATCTCTCGCCTCAGATCTCGATGACAAAGACGAAGAAGCCACCAAAGTTTCTTTAATGACGCTACACGCCTCCAAAGGGCTGGAATTTCCAGTCGTGTTTTTGGTGGGGTTAGAGCAAGGATTGTTTCCGAGCTTTCGATCACTGGATGACCCGGCGGCGATCGAGGAAGAACGTCGGCTTTGCTATGTTGGCATCACTCGCGCTCAAGAGCGGTTGTTCATCTCCTACGCTCGTGAGCGGCGCTTATATGGAAATCGTGAGATGGCTCAACCGTCTGCATTCTTGAAAGAGATGCCCAAAGATTTGATGGAGTCAAACATTACGACGACTGTTCGCGGCACTCAATCGGCGGTGGCTAAACCTCAGCGATCGCAGCCCCAAACCAGCCATGTCGAAACCGATTGGAGCGTAGGCGAATTGGTGGTGGATAAACGCTTTGGGGTCGGTGAAGTGACTCACGTATTTGATTCAGGAAATAAAACCTGTTTAGCGGTTAAATTTCCTGATATTGGGCGACGAATTATTGATCCGAGATTGACTCCTTTGCAGCGGGTGGATTGATGGAATTGGTTTGGGCGATCGTGGATTGAATCGTGTTGGTTATTGGCAAAGGTAACGGGCACGGCATTGCCATGCTCCTACGTTGATTTGGGTTGCAATCCTATTCGTGTTCTACGACAAACACATTGGCGTAAAGGTTTGCCACGATCTGCTGTCCTTGCTGGGTTAGGTTTAAATAGCGCAAAGCGTCTTGGATATAAGGGTGAACGCCATTCCAGAAAAACTTTGGATAGTTTTTTCGCAAATCGCCGGGATGGTCATAGCCGAGCGCTTTGTTAACTCCAGTCTCTTCAAACTCATAGAACAGAGCGTTAATTTTCTTCAAATAGCGAGGGTCACTCAGTTGACCAATCAGATCTGCTGCCCGCACCAATCCGGGATAGTAAATAGTGTCTCGGTGGTCTTCAGCATTGGGCACCGGAAAGCGCGTTAGCTCGATATTACGCTTAATAATACTGGCATCGATCAGCTTATGCCCCCCAAATCGCTCTTCGATAAACAGCTTGCCGCGATCGACGTGATAAGGAGTCAAACCCGCATCACTCGCACCGGGCGACAGCTCAATCATCGTGTTGTCAATGCCCGTCGCATAGAGGCCGCCGCGATCGTCGCGACACACCCCTTTGACATAGCCAATATCATGACAGTTGAGCGAAATGATGCAGTGCAGCCAATCTTCGCACGAGACTCCACCATCTCGAATGTGTCTGCCGCGCAAAATCTCTTGCCCGACTAACGTGACTAAAATCGTGTGTTCGACATCGTGATAGAGGGCATCGCTATTGGCGATATTCTCTAATGCCATGCTGCCGGCCCAGCCCAAAATGTCAGCATAGCTAGTTTTTAGGTTGCCATAAGTGCGGTGATAGCCTTCTTGAAGCTGTCCGACAAAAGCATCGATAAAAAGTTCGGTGGCGTTGAACATTGCAGTAGGGAGCAGTGCTTCTTAGCAGATCAGGGATTGAAGAGAGGTTAGCACGTCCGCGAATCGTTTGGGGTGGGCTGCGTCACTGAGTTGCCCGATCGATCGTCTCTACATCCTGATCAGTCAAAGTCACTTGAGCAGCCGTCACTGAGTCTGCGATGCTCTCAGGTTTAGTTGCCCCCGGAATTGGCACAACACAGAGAGACTTGGCTAACAGCCACGCTAGCACCAGCGCATAGACTGAGATTTGCTTCTCTTGAGCGAGGTTAGCGATCGCGGCTACTTTACTCAATTCTTTAACTCGCCGACTGCCCCCTAATGGACTCCACGGCAAAAAGGTCAGGCGCTCAGTTTGGCAATATTCCAGCACGCCGTCTGACTCTGGTTGCCGATGCCAGGGGTTGTATTGGTTTTGCACCGAAACGATTTCGACGACTTCGCGGGCGCGTTTAATTTGCTCGACCGAAAAGTTAGACACGCCCACAAAGCGAATCAACCCTTCGGCAACGGCTTCTTTTGCCGGAGTTAGTGAATCTTTGATCGAATAGTTGGGATCAGGAGAATGATATTGCCAAAGCGCGATCGGCTCCTGTCCACCCAGCGCTGCGTGACTTTCACGAATGGTTTTTCGCAAATGCTGAGGGTTGCCGTTTTGAGTCCAAGCACCGTTAGGACGCATCAATCCGCCTTTAGTCGCGACCAAAACTTGGCTCGTGTCACCTGAATATTGCTGAATCGCTTTGTGAATCAACCGCTCGTTGTGATGTTTGTCTGATTCGTCTTGGCAATAAGCATCTGACGTGTCAATTAAGTTAACGCCCAGATCAAGCGCTTTGTGGATGGTTGCGATCGCCTGTGATTCTGCGGGTCGGTCGCTCAACGACAAAGGCATCCCGCCAAGGGCGATCGCAGAGAGCCGGATCGAGGTCTGCCCCAAAAGTCTCGTTGCAGGTTGTTGACTGACTCTATCTTGAGTTTCCATGAGGGTTGCCTCTCTAACGCCTGACGTTTATTTCATCGGAGTCTTGCGATCGGTGCTTCACACTAAGGTTAGATTTCATCATCCGTGCTGTTTCTCGACTTGGGCTTGTTGAGTTCTTTGCACCTGGCTTCGGCGGCTTGATGCGCTTCTACATACTCCTTTCCGCCTAGCATCACATCGCCATAATATTCATAAGGAGCCTTGCCATAGATCGGCAACGAGTCATCTTCGGGATAGTCTTCTTGAGCGTCTTCGATCGCCTTTTTAAGCTGCTTTGGGGTCAGCCGTTGAGCCGGAAAATAAAAAAGCTGCTCGGCGCGGCGATTGAGATGGGGAAAGTTGGGATCGATCAGGCGATCGCCCACCTCTAACCAACCATGCTCGATCGGCTTAAACGGAGAACCCTCATAAACCAAAAACCCCTGCACATAAATTGCGTCTGCGGTGACGAGGGCGGCTCTGTGGGCATTGTCAAAACTGGCTTTTCCTTTGCTTTTAATCTGTTTAGCAACCGCTTGAGATTGCTCAACATCTAACGGTTTATCCATCTTGCCACCACCACTAACCACTCTTTCAAGAGTAATTCACTAGGCGCGATTGTTGATTGAGAAAAATGACAAATTCTTGAATCGTCGCCAAGTCGCACACGCTAAAGCTGCTGATATCGACTCTAAAGCGATCGTAAAAATCATCGCAGAGTGTTGACTCCCAATCAAACCAGCACACAAGCGGCAAACTGAGATCTTCGGTCAGGCGATCGCTCGGCAACACATAAGCAAACGTCAAGCCAGAATAAGCTTCCATTTGCTGATAGACAAATTCTGCAACCTCGTTAGACACCTCTAAGGGTTGCCAAAAGGTTTGATACCATTGGTCTAAGCGGTAGTGGGAACGATCGCGCAAAGCCCAATTGATCCGGTATCTAAGCCGCAGATCAGGACTTAGATCTCCATAAGTTTTCAAGCTTTGAATGGAATTAGTTAGCCTTTGCCACATGCTAAAAACACGATTAAAAATAAAGGGTTTCCTCGCCCGCTTTCAGTATTCCCACTGCGAAATTGAACTTTCTATAGGCGGAAAAACTTGTGTAAGGGCATGGCACTGCCGTGCCCGTTGACTTTGCAAGTAACCGATACAGCGGTTTTCAATTATATGTAGTACAGTAAGTAGTCCGTGTCAATAGAAGAAATGCAGGCGTATCCCACTAGCTTTCGAGAAAAAGTCGTGCA
>JAYVFW010000430.1:0-3187 GCA_043772715.1 Phormidesmis sp.
CAAGAAGTGATTGGAATTGAAGTCGTCGATATTTTAACGGATGCCACCCTTAAAACTGGGAGGACGGGCACGATCGCAGTTCTAGCCGATACCCCCCAGTTTCGTGAATCTCAAGCTACTCGCAAACTTAAAAGTGAAGCAGAAGATGCAGAGGATGCAGAATAATTAACCATACCTAGTTCAAAATTATCAGGAGCGCAGGCTATGGGAATTGCCACCACCAATCCAGCCAATGGAGAAGTTTTGAAAACGTTTGAGCCGTTGAGCGATCGCGACCTTGCAGCCAAGCTCAATCTCGCGCAGCAAACGTTTCTTGACTATCGAACGGTGCCGATGCAGCAAAAAGCGAGTTGGCTAAATCGGGCGGCTGAGATTTTAGAAGCAGAACGCGATCGCTTTGGCAAAACCATGACGCTAGAAATGGGAAAACCGCTCAAAGCCGCGATCTCCGAGGTTGAGAAATGTGCGTCGGTCTGTCGTTATTATGCTGAAAATGCGCCTCAGCTTTTAGCTGATGTTTCTGTTGAAACCGATGCGAGTCACAGTTTTATTCGCTATCAGCCGCTAGGAATTATTTTGGCAGTTATGCCGTGGAATTTTCCGTTTTGGCAGGTGTTTCGATTTGCGGCTCCAGCGCTGATGGCAGGCAATGTTGGATTGCTTAAACACGCCTCAAATGTGCCCCAGTCTGCTCTCGCGATCGAAGAGATTCTGCATCGGGCTGGCTTCCCAACAGGCGCGTTTCAAACGCTGTTAATCGGAGCCGACAAAATAGCGGCGATCGTGGCAGACGATCGGGTGAAAGCGGCAACTTTAACAGGCAGCGAACCTGCGGGTATTAGTTTGGCTTCGACAGCAGGAAAGCACCTTAAAAAAGTCGTTTTAGAATTGGGCGGCAGCGATCCGTTTATTGTCATGCCCAGTGCAGATTTGGAGACAGCCGTCTCAACAGCGGTGACCGCTCGCATGATCAACAACGGGCAGTCTTGCATTGCTGCCAAACGATTTATTCTGGCAGACGCGATCGCTGATGAATTTATCGATCGCCTGGTCGAAAAATATCGCGCTTTAAAGATTGGCGACCCTCTCTTGCCAGACACCGATATCGGCCCGCTTGCCACGACTGGAATTCTCAAAGATTTAGATCAGCAAGTCAAGACAAGCGTTCAGCAAGGGGCAAAAGTGTTGATCGGCGGCGAACCTTTATCTGACTGTCCAGGTAATTTTTATCCGCCAACGATTTTGAGTGAGATTCCGGCTGGCTGTCTGGCAGAGCACGAAGAATTTTTTGGACCTGTGGCGCTACTGTTTCGAGTTCCTGACTTGGATGCTGCGATCCGACGCGCTAATGATTCTCCGTTTGGATTGGGAGCGAGCGCCTGGACGACCGACCCACAAGAGCGCGATCGCTTCATCGAAGAGATTGAAGCGGGGTCAGTCTTTATCAACAGCATGGTCAAATCTGATGTGCGGTTGCCTTTTGGCGGCATCAAGCGATCGGGCTATGGTCGCGAACTCGGTAGAGAAGGAATTCACGAGTTTGTCAATATCAAAACAATTTGGGAGAAATAAGACGGGGAATTCAAAAGGGAGTCTGTTGCTTTTGCTGCCCTCACCCTAAATCCCTCTCCCCAAGGAGAAGGACTTTGAATTTATGCGGAAAATCGACGGCCTTTATTCGATCGATTCTGATTCTTCAGCGCTAAACCAGAGCAATCGGACTGCCATGATTGCAAACCCGGCGGCGGCGATCGCTTTAGCAGATTGAGCAGGTAATATTTGAGCCGTGCCTTCACCTACAATCACACCCAAAAAGCTTGCCAAAATTAAGGCAGCGATCGTGCCTAAAAAAACCGCTCTCGGAAATTTAGCGTTTGCGCCACTCAGGGCGATCGCAGCAAGCTGGCTTTTATCTCCCAACTCTGCCAAAAAAACGGTGATAAAACTCAACCCTAAAAGATGCCAATCCATTACTGTGACTCCTGACTACATTCTGGCAACATCCCAAACCAGCAAGGCTGAAATAACGAGTAAGAGCATTCCTGTCGCCCGCTCAAGGGTTCTAGGTAGAAGGCGGGTAGACAACCAGCGACCGACCAAAACGCCGACCAAACTCGTTGCGATTAAAGCAGATGCCGCACCCGCAAACACCACCCAGGGGTTTTGAGATTGAGCGCTCATCAGCAGCGTTGCAACTTGAGTGTTGTCTCCCAGCTCTGCCAAAAAAATCGTGACGAAAGTAGAGCCAAACACTTTCCAAAACTCCCAGGTTGGTGCTTGGGCAACGCTTAACGGAGTTTCTATTTCGAGCGCTATAGACTCGTTAGACAAGTCATATTCATTTAATGGAGAGTCAGGCAGACCGGGTGCAGAAAGTTCGGGTATTGGCATGAATGAACGCTGCTTTTCACATTTCTTTCATTATCTGGGATTTTGCTGCAATTGGCAATATTTCTTAGAGTCCAACGGCTTGATCAAAGCGCAGCATTTCTAAACTGCGATCGCCATAAACCCCTTCGATCTGTTCACGGCAGCAGTCGATCGCAAATTCATTGAGTTCTGCTGGCTCAACCCCAAACATTTCTTCAAAGGTTTTCGTTTCTACCCGGCAAAAGCGAGGGCGTTTCTCATAAATGCGGCACTCTCGGCTGTCTTGGTCAAAATTTACACACCAACCATCGTCGCCAACCATGCTGAGATAAAGCTCAAGTTCTTGGGCGGAGAGGTAGTCTTCTAAATCGGGGCGATCGGTGGGGTCAAGGTGACAGCAAGCACCACACTGTTTTACACAAAGCCAGGTTGCCATAGGTTTTAGAGAGATGGAAAAAATCTTGATCTCAGAGTTGCATTGAAGTCGATCAAGAATATGAGAAACTGAGCAAGCGAGAATGATTCACTCTAACAAAACATAGCGGCTAGCTGGCACACAGTTTAAGTCTTTTATAGTTTTGTAAAGTTCTTTAAGAAAGAGGCGATCGTACCGATAAGATGTTACCTAGTTGCAGTTTTGGTTCAGACGTTATCAGGCTCGTTGGGAGGGGAAATGGAGTTTCTAAGCAATATCAATTTTGAGGCGATTGCCCAGTTGTCAATGCTTGCAGCGATCGTGATTGCAGGGCCCGCTGTGATTTTCTTGCTAGCGTTGCGAAATGGCAACCTCTAAGGGTTTCCTCAAGGCGATTTAGGT
>JAYVFW010000431.1:0-9195 GCA_043772715.1 Phormidesmis sp.
CCAAACTGGGGGATTTAGGGGGCGCAAGCCGCTAAGGACGAAGCAAAAAAACTCGTCGAACTCGCGTTAACAAAAGTTCTTTAGCCAACTTCCTAGCAATCCCGTGATCACGCCCGGTTGTTCGAGGTGAGCCAGCACTCCTGTCTGAGGCAAGACTGCAAATTCCTGTACCGCTTGAGGGTTTAGCCCCGCTAGCCGTTGACCTAAAGCAACATTGGTGAACTGTGCCAACTCTCCCCACAAAATCGACGTGGGCACAGTCAATTGAGTCATGTATAACGATAAATCGAAATAGAGATCGCCGCGCAAAAATGCCAAAGCAGAATATTCGGCATTGGGCTGTTGTGCAGACTCTAAATAAGCTGCAACCATTTCGTCGGTGATGCGACTGCGATCGCCAAACAAAAACTGTTCCAAAAAGTTACGGACGGCAATCTCATTCGTCGCTCCGATCGCGTAGATCAAGCGATCGAGGATCGGCGTATTGATAATCTGAAGCGGAATTCTTCGCCCTGCCCCTTGCCCAAAGTCGTCAAATCCAGATGGACAGACGAGATAAAGCGACTGAAAGAGCGCTGGTTTTCGCACCGCTAGCTGCACTGCGATCGCGCCCGTTAGCGAAGATGCCACCACCGCAACGGGTGAAGAAACCACTTGCTGGATCAGTTCGGCGATCGTAATCAAATAATCCTCAATGCGATAGTCTCGCATCGGATGGGCAGAGTTGCCCCAGCCAAGCAAATCGGGCGCGATGACGTGATGCGTATTGGCAAACGCCGCATACACCTTTGACCATTCATAAGCCGAAGATCCGCCCCCAAAACTGTGGAGAAACAAGATCGGCGGACGCGGCGACTCCACGATCGTCCACGGTTCACTAACTGGGGTGTAATAAGCGATCGCACCCAGCGAAGTCTGAATAGTCTTCTGACCAAAACCCGGAGGCTGAAACTTTACCATTCTGCTCTGTCACACTCGGTTACTTGGAGATTAACGCAGTTTGCGATCGCAATGTCATCGCTCGATCGTCAGATTCGTTAAGCTAAAGATCTCTTAGTTTTGCGAGGACAACCCTAATGGCTCAATGGGATGCAGGTCGATTTGTGCAAACCCTGGCATACTTTGAGGTGATCCCTCTCGTAAGCTGGCTTCAGAAAATGTTTCAAGGTGACACGCCTTCTCAGCCGATTAACCCTCAGTCAGACGTTTTGTTTGACTTTAGCAATCCGTCAGGCACGATCAATCTCTGGGGAGCCTTGGATGATGTGGTGATGGGAGGGGTTAGCGCCAGTTCGTTTCAGCAGATCGATCGCGCCGCGCTGTTTACGGGCAATGTCTCAACAGAAAATTCGGGTGGCTTTGCCTCAGTTCGGACTCGCAATTTTGAGCCTGCCGTCAATCTTTTGGGCTACGAAGGCATTGAACTGCGGGTCAAAGGCGACGGCAACCGCTATAAGTTTATCGCTCGTGATGACGAAACGTGGGACAGCATCGCCTATACCTATTCGTTTGACACCGTGGCTGATGAGTGGATCACCGTCAACATTCCGTTTGCAGAATTGGTTCCAGCATTTCGGGCGAAAACGCTGAAAGACGCTAGCCCGATCGCAGCCCAACATCTACGATCGCTGCAACTCATGCTGAGTAAATTTGAGTATGACGGGGCACTCAATCCCAAATTTACTCCCGGCACGTTTCGCTTATTTGTCGCAACCATTAAAGCTTACGGTAGCTCTAGGGTTTAGCATTATTTGAGCGTATTCCCTGAATTGCCACGTCTGCTAGCCCAGCTTCTTGAAAACAAATTGCAAACATCTGCATGGAGTCAAGGTTTGGGGCAAGTTTTTTTGCTTGTGCGGTGGTCATTCCGGGTGCTGTACAAAAATTGCTAGTGATGGCAGCATATTCATCCGACGTTCCTGTCAAGTTCTCAAACTTGGTGGAGTCTTTGAGGAATGGGCGCGATCGCTGCAAAATACGATCCGTCAAAAAGCTTACAGACCGAGGAGAGCCTTTGGGCAAAACACCAGGTTTAACAGCCGCTTCGATGACAAAACTTTGCACTAGCTTTCGGAGTTTGCCATTCGTCTCAGCATAGTCCATGATGCTAGTGAGCAATTCAGGCTTGTAGTCAGGACTCGATTTCACCCCCGCTCGAAATGCCAAAAGAAAAGCGCCGGTATGAAGGTCTGTCAACGTGCTGACATAAGTCGTGAATTTCACGGATGATTTGCGCCAGCCATTGCCGCAAATGATAGAGCCATCACGATCTGCCCCTGCTGCTAAATTGACCCCTCCCTGTTTCAGGCAAGCATCAGCCGTAGTTTTAATGTCTGAAGAAAACATCTGACTTATTTTCTGCTCAAATGAGCGTACTGACGGCGGAGCGGGCTTTGCAACTGCGGCACTTCCCAGAAAAGAAGTGATTGATAGCGACCCTAAGATTAGGGACAGAAATAACTTCAGTTGCAGATTTGACGATCGAGCAACCGCGATCGAACTCGCTTTCTGATTGACTCTGATTGAGAAGTTCATAACGTAAAATGCAGTGCAATAAAGAGACTCATCCGCATCATACTGAGTAACTTGTAGAACGTGCTTGCGTATTGTTGTCTAAGTGATAAAGGGCGATCGCATCCTCCATCGCTTGCACCCACACTATTGCTCTCAGTAGAATGCCAGTGCTACTCTTGCCAAAACTGCTGCCGTTCCCTTGCAATATATTCAACCGCTCATTCCCCATCTCAAGCTAGAATCCAACAATTCAGAACTCAATCACCTTCGCACCGAAGACAAAACCGCCCACCGTTGGTATCGGTTTATTTTGTCGTTTCCACCGCATTTGGTGCAGGATTATTTAGAAAAATTTGGGGTCAATGAGTCGCATCAAGTTCTCGATCCATTCTGTGGAACAGGCACCACAGTGGTTGAATGCAAAAAGCTAGGAATTCCCAGCGTCGGGGTTGAGGCGAATCCGATGGCGTGGTTTGCAGGAACGGTAAAACTCGATTGGAGCCTTGACCCCGATGAGCTGTTGCGCCACGCTGATCAGATTGCTAAAGCGACCGAAAAAAGGCTCGATCGCACCGAAGAACCCTGGCGATCGCTACCCGAAGACCGTTTCAATTTGCTCCTCAAAAACTCGATTAGTCCCTTGCCGCTCCACAAATCGTTGGTGCTGCTAGAGCAAATTAAACAACACACTGACTCGCCCTATCAGCGTCACGAATTGTTAGCCCTGGCTAAAGCGTTAGTTTTTTCAATTAGTAATCTTCATTTTGGTCCAGAAGTGGGCGTTGGCAAAGCCAAGACCGATGCTCAAGTCGTCGATTCGTGGCTCGAAGGCATCGAAGCGATCGCCGCTGATCTCCGCTACCTCAAAACTCTGCCCCACACGAGCGCGATCGTGCATCATGCCGATTCTCGCCAATTGGCTGACGTTTTAGAGCCTAACTCGATCGATGTCGTGATCACATCCCCGCCTTACCCCAATGAGAAAGACTACACGCGCACCACTCGCTTAGAATCTGTGATTTTAGAATTTATCAACGACAAAGCAGAACTGCGAACGCTCAAAAAAGGCTTGATGCGATCGAATTCTCGCAATGTCTATAAAGCTGATGACGACGATAAATGGGTTGCCGATCATGTTGAAATTCAGCGCATCGCCAACGAGATCGAAGCCAAACGGATCGAACTCGGCAAAACGAGCGGCTTTGAACGGATGTATGCCAGAGCTACTCGACTTTATTTTGGCGGCATGGCGAGACATCTAGCAGACTTGCGTCACGTTTTGCGTCCCGGTGCCCAGCTTGCCTATGTGGTGGGCGATCAAGCATCCTATCTGCGCGTCATGATCCGCACGGGGACGCTTTTGGCAGATATTGCCAAATCTCTCGGCTATGAAGTCGTCAGCATTGATCTCTTTCGGACTCGACTAGCGACCGTCACTCAAGAACAGTTGCGTGAAGAAGTCGTTGTTTTGCGCTGGTTGGGTCATTAAAAATTGTGTAGCGGAACCGGAGAAACACTGATTCACTGTGTATTTGATCAATGCGAATCGTTATACGATCGCGCTAATCACAAAGTCAGTTCGATAGAAGCGGTTCGCTCCGCTTGTGAAGGAAGCCCCCTAAATTCCCCGAAATTGGGGGACTTCAAGCCAAAATTCCCGGTTCAAAGTCCCCCAGAATGGGGGATTTAGGGGGCGGAAGCTGCTAATAACGAAGCGAAAAACCTCGTCGGACTGACGCTAATCACCAATCTACTGGAGTTCGTGATGTCTCAATCGCTTCAGCAACAACAGGGTCATTATCGCTATAACCCCACCCAAATCAGTCAGGCTGCCCCAGCTCGAATCTTTCCTCACGCTGGAGAAGACGGTGCATTACGATACATTCTGTCTGAGCTACGCCACAACTTGCTAGAACGGGGACAACTTTCTGCGCCCTTGACTTGGGCACTAGAACAGATCGAATCGGGCGACCATACGCTCAATGAGACTTGGTTAAAACTGACGACGCTGCTGGTCGATTTCGAGGTTTTTCAATCTGATTTGTTTAACTTTGATTTGCCATCAAATGAGCAGTTTAACGTCGAGTTTGTGCAGTTGCGGCGCAAGATGGGATCAGCTTTAAACGACGCAGAAAAGGCAGCGAAAAAGGTTGCTGACCATCAGCCAAATTCTGCTCAAGCTCAACGGCTTAAGTTCTATCAGACGCTGGAAGAACAGGGACGATCGCGTCCCAAAATTATTAAAATTCACAACCGAGATGGCGGACTGAGCGATCGTGAGTTTGCGCGTCAGCGTCTCGCTGGGCCTAACCCAACCTCATTGCAGCGAGTGGACGATCGGGCAGATTTAGCAGATTGGCAAGGCGATCAGGTCTGTACATCCAACGGGACTGCTTTGACTCTTGAAGAGGCGACCCATCAAAATCGTCTATTTTTATTAGATTATCCATATTTAAAATTCGCGCCCGCAGAGTTGCAGATCGGTCGCTATGTCGGCAGTCCAAAAGCGCTTTTCTACCGAGGCGATCAGGGGTTAGAACCCCTTCTCATTCAGCTAGAGCCAAGCGGAAAAACCTACACGCCAACCAGCGATGCCGATGATTGGATGCGGGCAAAACTTTTTGTCCAAGTGGCAGATATCACCCAGCACGAATTGTTGACTCATTTGTGCTATACCCATCTGGCAATGGAAGCATTTGCGATCGCGACTCCGCGCCGATTGCCCTCTAATCACCCCGTTTATCGACTGCTCAAACCGCATTTTAGATTTTTGCTAGCAATCAACACTCGCGGCAACGCCATTTTGCTAGGCGAAGGAGCCGCGATCGACACTCTTATGGCTCCGACCCGTGAAGCGTCGATCGCGGTGATGAATCGAGCTTATCGCGATCGTCCGTTTGAGTCTTATGCGCTGCCGACCGATCTCAAACAGCGAGGCGTAGGCGCTGAATTTCTGTCAGACTATCCCTACCGAGACGATGCTCAACTGTTGTGGGACGCGATCGATCGCTATGTGACAGCTTATCTACAGCGCTATTACAAAGACGATCTCGCCATTCAGCAAGACCCTAATTTACAAGCTTGGTCAGCAGAATTAGGCGCACCGCTCAACACCCGATCGCGGGTCGAATTTGCCCATGCCCCTGAATGGATTTCGCCAGAGATTGCCGCTCAAGCGGGTTTGTCGATTGACGAATTGCCTGATTATCCACGAGTTCCAGGATTTCCAACAATGCAGAATCCGGGGACGATCGCTACCTTACAGCAACTCATTGATGCCACAACGCAGATTATTTTTACGTGCAGCGCTCAACATGCGGCGGTGAATTTTAGCCAATTTGATTATTTTGGCTACGTTCCCAATGCACCCCTCGCCGCCTACACGCAGCCTGACGTTTCTGCGTCGCTCAAAGAGATGCTGCCCAAACCCGCGCAAGACCTCGCCCAAATGGAGCTAACTTTTGCGTTGAGCGGCATTATTTGGAGTCGCTTAGGAAGTGATGAGATTATGCAATTTTTGGATCAGGGCGATCGCGCCATTCTGCACCAATTTCAAGCCGACCTGCAATCGATCGAGACTGAGATTCAAACCCGCAATCGAGCGCGCGATCGCGACACCGGAATGGACTACCCCTACCTGCTACCTTCTCGGATTCCTAACAGCATCAATATCTAATCCCAATTTCAAAACCAATTGCGATCGCTTGAACGATCGCAAGAGGGCACGACGTGTCATGCCCCTACCCTGCGCCCTTTTCGTACGGGCATGGCATTGTCGTGCCCCTGACCCTTGCATCTAACCGATATCCTTTAATCCACGATCCTAAAGATTGCTTTCGATCAATTCTCGATATTGGCTCTTTTGCTTCACGCCTTTGACTTCAGCAACCATGCCTTTGTGCTTGAAAAATTGAATGGTTGGAGTGCCCATCACACCAGCCGATTCAGCGATATTGGGGTCTTTGTCGATGTCAATTTCGACGAAGTGAATGCGATCTTTAAACTCGTCGATGACTTTGTTAAGAATCGGCTTGAGCGTGTGGCAAGGACCACAATTAGGAGAGACATATTTGACGATGATTAAGCGATCGCTCTCGTGATAGAGTTTTCTTAACGCTAGACCGCCTTCATGACGAGTCTCAGCCACATCAAACTCGCCGGAGACGATGTGAACTTCAGCCGCGTGTGCTGTAGTCTCTTCTTCAGCCGATTTTTGCGCCTCGGTTTTGTCAAACTCTTGCATCAAGCCGTTGAATGATAACCAACGCTCTGACAGCATCGCCGCCATACATCCGGTTCCAGCAGCGCTGATTGCCTGACGAAATTCGTGATCTTGCACGTCTCCAGCCGCAAAAACGCCTTCGACGCTGGTTTCGACTGAGCCGTTTTGGGTAACGATATAGCCCACGTCATCGAGATCTAGCTGACCTTTGAAGAGAGCGGTGTTGGGGGTATGCCCGATCGCATAAAACAACCCTTTGGCATCGATCGTGCTTTCTTCACCCGTCTTAGTGTCTTTGACCTTCACGCCAGTCATATGCTCGTCGTTGCCAACTACGTCGATCGGCTCTGTGTTCCAATGCACCGTAATTCTGGGATTAGCGAGGACGCGATCTTGCATGGCTTTGCTGGCCCGCATCTTGTCGGTTCTCACCAGCATATGAACGTGATCCCCATATTTGGTGAGATAAATCGATTCTTCGGCGGCCGTGTCGCCACCGCCGATCACCACCAAGGTAGCCCCTCGAAATAAGGGCGTTGCCCCATCGCAGATGGCACAGGCTGAAATGCCTCGGCTCCAAAACTGACCTTCACAGGGCAGACCTAATCGTTTTGCGGTGGCACCTGTGGCAATGACGATGCTGTGGGCGAACACTTCGCGATCGTCTGATTTGATCACAAACGGACGCTGACTCAAATCAACCGAGGTGACATCCTCCATGTGTAGCTCGGTTCCCCAGCGCACTGCTTGCGCTTTCATCCGATCCATCAGTTGGGGCCCGGTGATGCCTTCAGGAAAGCCTGGAAAATTTTCAACTTCGGTAGTGGTCATCAACTGTCCACCGGGCAGCCCTCCCGCTTGAAAGCCCTCAAACATCAAGGGCTTGAGGTTTGCGCGACCTGCGTAGATAGCCGCCGTGTAGCCAGCCGGACCAGAGCCAATAATGACTAAATTCTCTACGGTTGGGTTTGCCATAGGGGATAGTACAAACTCATAACGACTACAACTAGTATAATGCAAAAGGGTGGGTTCTAGTCAAGCAAGTCACGCGACGTAATTTAACGATCGTATAAATGCTCTTTAACTGCCAGCAAAGCGCAAATTAGGTATTGGCTTCTAAATTCCTGATTCTTAGAAGCATATTTCTCGGCTGGAATCAATTCAGTTCCTCTCAAAGTCCTCGCCAAGATCATCTATTTAAGGCACCATAAATTTTGATTGCAGTTGATGGCTAAGTTTGATAATCGTAGCGAGCATTAAATTCAGTTTGGCTGATTAATTGTGAAACTGCTCAAATGCTCTACTAACTATTTTATTCATCTGTCAAATGCTGATTGCTGCAACTAGAACGATTGCTCCAGTGAGGATTCAGTCTTTGTTAAGGGTTATCTCAAGTTTTATTGCCATTAATAAAAACTATAGATTTTCAAGATTCAGGAGGACGTTTCTAAGCCCCAATGATAAGATTGCGATGAACGCGCGTTCGAGGGCTTAGTGTGATCCGTTCTGCAACGTTAACTGCTCCTGCTGCTTTTCCAGCAGTTCCTGACAATAATCGTCTCCGACTACTTTCTGGCTCGGCAAATGTTGCCCTCTCTCAAGAAGTTGCACGTTACCTGGGCATGGATCTCGGTCCCATGGTGCGAAAACGATTTGCGGATGGGGAGCTTTATATTCAGCTTCAAGAGTCAATTCGAGGCTGCGATGTTTACTTGATTCAGCCGACTTGTCGCCCGGTCAATGACCATCTGATGGAATTAATGATCATGGTCGATGCCTGTCGTCGGGCTTCGGCGCGGCAGATTACGGCAGTGATTCCTTATTATGGCTATGCAAGAGCCGATCGTAAAACCGCAGGTCGTGAGTCGATTACGGCAAAATTGGCGGCTAATCTGATCACCCAGGCAGGTGCAAGTCGCATTCTGGCGATGGATCTGCACGCTGCTCAGATTCAGGGTTATTTTGATATTCCGCTCGATCATGTCTACGGTTCACCCATTTTGATCAACTATCTAGCCAATAAACAGCTTCCTGACATTGTGGTGGTGTCGCCCGATGTAGGCGGAGTTGCCCGTGCCAGAGCCTTTGCCAAAAAGCTAAATGATGCGCCTCTGGCAATTATTGATAAGCGTCGTCAAGCACACAACGTTGCAGAAGTGATGAATGTGATTGGAGATGTGCGCGGCAAAACTGCCGTGTTAGTCGATGACATGATCGACACGGCAGGCACGATTACGGAAGCGGCAAAAATTTTGCGCCAGCAAGGAGCGCGGCAAGTCTATGCCTGTGCAACCCATGCGGTGTTTTCTCCGCCTGCGATCGAGCGGCTCTCAAACGGCTGTCTCGAAGAAGTGATTGTGACAAACACAATACCAGTCGCCGAAGAAGACCGCTTTCCCCAACTCACCGTTCTCTCGGTGGCAAATCTATTAGGCGAAACCATTTGGCGAATTCATGAA
>JAYVFW010000432.1:0-3185 GCA_043772715.1 Phormidesmis sp.
GAAAAAGCAGGGCAGCACCTATCTGCAAAAAACCTACAGCAAGAAAACTCGCGCTGAACTGACAGAAGACGAATTGCTGGAATTCTTGCACTACCTAAAAGCGCTTCCCTCGAAAGGGCATCCCTCGCTGAGTCAAATTCCGTTCTAATGGTCTACAAAAAATCGGTAGGGATGCTATACGCAGCGTCCCTACCGATGATAGTTTGAGTGACTTTTCTATTTCACAACTGCGGGTCTGAGGGCTGAGGGGCGGCGATCGATGACTTGATCGATCAGTCCGTAGTTTCTAGCTTCTTCGGCAGACATAAAGAAGTCGCGTTCGGTGTCTTCTTGAATCTGCTCTAGCGGTTTGCCTGTGTTGTCTGCCAAAATCTCGTTTAAGCGCTGCTTAATGTAGAGAATCTCTCGTGCTTGGATCTCAATGTCGGTGGCTTGACCTTGGGCACCGCCGAGGGGCTGGTGAATCATAATCCGCGAGTGAGGCAGGCTCATGCGCTTGCCTTTGGTGCCCGCACTGAGCAAAAATGCGCCCATGCTGGCGGCAAAACCAACGCAAATGGTGCAGACATCAGGACGGATTTGCTTAATCGTGTCGTAGATGCCCATCCCTGCCGAGACAGAGCCGCCCGGTGAGTTGACGTAGAGATAGATGTCTTTTTCGGGGTCTTCAGAGTCGAGGAACAGCAGTTGAGCGACGACCAGGTTTGCCACCTCAGCGTTGATCTCAGATCCCATAAAGATGATTCGCTCTCGCAGCAGACGAGAGTAAATATCAAAGGCGCGTTCACCTCTACCCGACGTTTCAATAACGGTAGGAATCATGGAGTCTTCCTGTCCTTGATAATTTTTTCTATTCTAACGAGTTAACGAGCAAGACTGATCGTACGGCTAACTCACCCTTGGCAGAGAATGCCTCCAGTAATCCGCGATAAACTCATTCTCATAGAGTTTTAGTCGCTGCCATGACAAATCGCCTTGCTCAAGCTCAGAGTCTCTACCTTCGCAAACACGCCGAAAACCCGATCGAGTGGTGGACGTGGTGTGATGAAGCGCTAGAAACGGCGAGGCGAGACGATAAACCGATTTTTCTTTCGGTTGGTTATTCTAGCTGTCACTGGTGCACCGTGATGGAAGGCGAGGCGTTTTCAGACCCGACGATCGCCGAGTATATGAACGCCAACTTTTTGCCGATTAAGGTCGATCGAGAAGAACGTCCCGACCTGGACAGCATCTATATGCAAGCGCTGCAAATGATGGTCGGTCAAGGAGGATGGCCCCTCAATATCTTTCTCGCACCCGACGATTTGGTGCCTTTTTATGGCGGGACTTATTTTCCGGTAGACCCTCGTTATGGGCGACCCGGCTTTTTGCAGGTGCTGCAAGCCATCCGTCACTACTACGATGCTGAAAAAGGCAAACTCGACGGCATCAAAGCCGAAATTCTAAATAATCTACAAAAGTCTGTAGCGCTGCAACCTGCTTCAGACTTGGATACAGGTTTGCTAAAAGACGGCTTAGAATCGATCGCTGGGGTTCTCTCCTCAAAAGCACCTGGGTCAAGTTTTCCGATGATTCCTTACTCAGAGGCGGCACTGCGGATGGCTCGATTTAACGGGGAGTCACGCTACAACGCGAGAGAATTGACCACTCAACGCGGCTTATATTTAGCCCTCGGCGGAATTTTTGATCACGTAGGCGGTGGCTTTCATCGCTACACGGTTGACCCAACTTGGACAGTTCCTCATTTTGAGAAAATGCTCTACGACAATGGGCAAATTGTGGAGTATCTCGCGAATCTGTGGGGAATGGGAGTTGAGGAGCCGGCTTTTGCGCGATCGATATCCCTCACCGTGCAGTGGCTCAAACGCGAAATGACCGCTCCCCAAGGCTATTTTTATGCGGCTCAAGATGCGGATAGTTTTACCACTTCTGACGAGGCAGAACCCGAAGAAGGCGCGTTTTATGTGTGGAGTTTTGATGAGCTTCAGTCCGCACTCTCTGCCGAAGAATTGACTGAACTGAGTGAACAATTCAGCCTGAGCGAAAAAGGGAATTTTGAAGGGCTAAACGTGCTTCAGCGCCAGCATTCTGGCAAACTGTCGGAGCGAGTGGAAGGGGCGATCGCTAAACTATTTCTGCTCCGCTATGGTGCCTCTGCGGAGGAGTTAACTACTTTTCCTCCCGCTCGAAACAATCAAGAAGCCAAAACGACTGCCTGGTCAGGTCGCATTCCAGCGGTAACTGACACCAAAATGATTGTCGCCTGGAATAGCCTGATGATTTCTGGATTAGCGCGATCGTATGCTGTGTTTCGAGAGTTGGAGTATTTGGAATTAGCGAGTCAGGCAGCCGATTTTATTCTGCAAAATCAGTGGATTGATCAACGCTTTCATCGCGTGAATTATGAAGGCAATGTAGAAGTGTTGGCACAATCAGAAGACTATGCGCTGTTCATCAAAGCGTTGTTGGATTTGCATCAAGTGACTTGCAGCATCCGCCAAGCCGCACCCGAAAATCAAACCGACTGGTTAGAACACGCCATTCGAGTGCAAGCAGAGTTTGACGAGTTTCTGTGGAGTGTTGAAATGGGCGGCTACTACAACACGGCAAAGGATGCGAGTCGAGATTTATTGGTGCGAGAGCGGAGTTATGTCGATAATGCGACTCCTGCGGCAAATGGGGTGGCGATCGCCAATCTGGTTCGGCTTGCCTTGCTCACCAAAGACCTCGATTATTTCGACAAAGCTGAACAGGCGTTGCAGGCATTTGGCAGCATTATGCAGGAGTCGCCCACGGCTTGTCCTAGTTTATTTGTGGCGTTAGATTGGTTTCGCAACTGCACATTGGTGCGATCGACGGCTGATCAGATTGCTTTACTAGAAACTCAATACTTACCGACTGCCGTTTTTGCCCTAGAAACAAGCTTGCCTGAAGGAGCCGTCGGGTTAGTGTGTCAAGCGCTCAGTTGCAAAGAGCCTGCACGAAGCTGGGAGCATTTACGATCGCAGTTACAGCAGAGTTTGGTCAGGCAACAATAAAACTCTAATTCCTTGCAAGAAGCGATATCTTTTGTAGGCAAGTTTCACTTAGCAATACTCCGGACAAATTCAAGCGGCGATAACGCCGTAGTTGCATAGGTCTTGGTAGTTGGGATGGGATTGAATCAACGTTGGCTCCAAGTCTAA
>JAYVFW010000433.1:0-3183 GCA_043772715.1 Phormidesmis sp.
CCCGTCCACGGTTGAATCAGGGTTTGAGGCTTAAAACCTGCTCAAATTTTGTCCGGAGTATTGCTCAGTGGAAAAGATGTGTTGGCGAATACTTCAGAATTTTCTGCTACTGCTGCTTTTCAATAGTGAAAATGAGTGGCGATCGTCCGGTTTTGCATCGGTCGTGAGCAAAAGATTACAAATGTAAGGCTTAATGAAGCGATCGAGTCAGTTGCGCTAAAATAAAATTAGCGAATCCAGGAGTTCTCTGACTTCTACTGTGTCTCAATCTCTAAACCCATTAGCGCCACCAACTCACCCCGATCAGCGTGAGGCAATTCTGACCTGGTTAAAAGCAAACGTTCCTGATGCCAGGGTTCGACACATTTTGCGCGTAGAAGAGATGGCGATTGATCTGGCAAACTGCCACGGGCTAGACTTAGAGAAAGCGGCAAAGGCAGGATTGATGCATGACTTAGCAAAGTTTTTTAAACCCGTGCGGCTGTTGCAGATGGCGCAAAAAGAAGGGTTGACGCTTGATTCGGTGGATCTTTCAAACCCGCATTTGCTGCACGCTGAGGTGGGTGCGATCGTGGCTAGAGATCAGTTTGACGTTCTTGACCCGGACATCTTACAGGCAATTCGTGATCACACGTTGGGCAGTCCCGGCATGAGTGCTTTAAGCTGTGTGGTCTATTTGGCAGACGGGCTAGAACTCGGACGGGGCGATACTCCTGAGTTAGAAGAATTGCGACAGCTCAGTCGGCAAGATTTAGATCAAGCCATTTGGCGGCTAGCTGATTATTCTTTAAAACATTTATTAGACGCTCGTCATTTGATTCATCCACGTACCGTTTTGACTCGCAACTGGTTTTTACAAAAGGTTTTCAAACGCAGTCCTAGAAAACATTAGTTTTGGAATTTACGCCAATGCCGCCTTACTAGATTGATTCACCCAACTTCATAAACACCCACTTAATTAGGAACTTAACTATATAATGACAGATTTCACCAAAGAGCAAATTCTTTCTACCTTCTCTGGCACAACTCAAACTGCACCCGATCGTAGTTATGAACTGGCGATGCTCGCTGCTGAAGCCGCCGACGATCGTAAAGGTGAAGAAATCACGCTAATGAAAGTCGGAGAAGTCACCGTTTTAGCCGATTATTTTGTGGTGATTACAGGCTTTTCTAGAGTGCAGGTGCGGGCGATCGCGACTTCGATCGAAGACAAAATCCTTGAAAAGATGAACCGCAGACCCTTGCGCTCAGAAGGCGTTTCAGAAGGCACTTGGGTGCTTGAAGACTACGGCGATGTGATTGTTCATGTCTTGATGCCTCAAGAGCGAGAACGCTATGACTTAGAAGCATTTTGGGGACACGCACCCCGAATGGCTTATGCAGAAATAGCCAGCTAGAGAAGGTTTGAGCGTTGAGCTTTAAATCAGAGTTATGACATCGCGCTTCAAGTGACTCAAAACTTAAAACTCAACGCTCAAAACTCTTTTATACTGACGGATAGGTTGTTTCTGTTTACTTCTTTAGCTTGGTTATGAACTCATCCGTCGTTTGCCCAGTCCCACTGGAACAGAGACCGATTAATGAATATCAAGACCTCAAAGAATCCTGGTTTTTTCGGTGGGCAACGCTTGACTTGTTTGCCTATGTTAAACCGACGATCGTGCTTTGGGGTCTAAGTTGGTTGGTGTCAGGTCCGGTTGCAGCAGTGAGTTTTGTGCCCGCTAAACACCCAACTCAGTTTGGGCTACTAGCAGCAGCAGGAGCCAGTCTCATTCCTGCGCTAGCATTGCTGCGACTCTATTTGGGATGGCGGTATGTCAAGACCCGGTTGCTAAACACCACCGTTTTTTATGAAGAATCAGGCTGGTATGACGGTCAAACGTGGGAAAAGCCTGTAGAAGTCTTGACGCAAGATCGGCTGATTGTAACCTATCAAGTCGAGCCGACTTTGCAACGTCTCAGCCGCACGTTCCAGATTGTGGGTCTGCTGTTTTGTGTAGGAATCGTGGTTTGGTGGGCGTTATAAATTTTTTCTAGACTGTATCCCTCTAATGTTAAAGTTCTACACATGACAAGGGGAAGAAGAACTCACGCATCAGCAGAACTGGAAGTCAGACTTCTGCGCGAAGGTATTATAGAGTCTGTGCATCACGCTCAGGCGGCGATTTGTGACGATCGTGGTCGCATCCTACTAATGGCGGGTGATGCAGAAACGGCAACGTTTGCTCGTTCGGCGTTAAAACCGTTTCAAGCGTTGGCAGTCACCACTACTGGGACGCTAGAGCGATATGGGTTGACCGATCGTGACCTGGCAATTATCTGTAGCTCTCACAAAGGGTCGATTCATCAAGTCAGGCAAGTTTTTAACATTCTTTGGAGAGCAGATATTGATCCCGGTGCGGTGCAATGTCCGACTCCACCGCATAAACAGAGTCCGTTGCAAGATAACTGCTCTGGCAAGCACGCCGGGATGCTGGCAGTCTGTAAACAGCGTGGGTTGCCGCTCAACACTTATCTTCAGGCAAATCATCCCATTCAGCAGTTAATTCTGGCGAAGATCGCCGAGCTATTAAAGATTCCTGGCGCGGAGTTTATTGTGGCGAAAGATGACTGCGGTGCGCCAACTTATTTTATGCAACTGCGGCAGATGGCTTGGCTCTATGCCCAGCTTGCCTCTGGCAACAGTCTAGATATGGAGCGCATCTCGCGAGCAATGACGCACCACCCAATCATGGTTTCAGGCGATGGCGAATTTGACACCGAACTGATGCGTCTGACCGAAGGAGAAATTGTCAGCAAATCGGGTGCTGAAGGGGTGCAGTGCGTCGGACGGGTCGGTGAAGGTTTAGGGTTAGCCATCAAAGTCATGGATGGCGCTAAACGAGCAAAATATGCGATCGCCATCCACGTTCTCAAACAAATGGGCTGGATCACGCCCTCGGTTGCCGAAGCTCTCTCAGAAACCTATCTGACGATCGGGCGCTATAAACGTCTGGATGTCGTTGGAGAATTATCAATGCTTTAACCGTCGTCGGTCAGGAACCATTAACAAATCACTCCTGTCTTACGGACTGACTACGACCGCGATCGTAAAAGCCTTGCTAAGATCCACGTAACTTAACGTCAGTTTGATAGAAGTGGTTCGCTCCGGTTGTGAATTTGGGAGAGTCCCCTAAATCTCCC
>JAYVFW010000434.1:0-3175 GCA_043772715.1 Phormidesmis sp.
CACCCTTCACCCTTCACTCTTTGATTTATGCCTTTCCCCAGATCTAGCGGCATTTTATTGCATCCCACCTGTCTTCCGGGTCGGTTTGGCGTGGGCGAATTAGGCTCAGAAGCACAGCGCTTTATTGACTTTATGGCGAATAGTGGGCAGCAATTTTGGCAAGTGTTGCCGCTAGGACCGACGGGCTATGGCAACTCGCCTTACGCGTCCTATTCAGCGATGGCAGGAAACCCATTGCTGATCAGCTTAGAAGTGTTGCAAAAACAAGGCTTGCTGTGGGATGAAGATCTGTGGAATATCCCTGAGTTTCCGATCGGCTGGGTAGACTTCGATCGCGTCACTGCATTTAAGATGCCGCTCTTGCAAAAAGCCTGCGATCGCTTCAAAACACAAGCCTCTCCTGAACAACAGCAAAAATTTGCCGACTTCTGCCACAGCAAAGCCTACTGGCTGGATGACTATGCGCTATTCATGGCATTGAAAGGAGAACACGGCGGAAAAAGCTGGCATATCTGGGAGCCAGATCTCGCGCACCGTCAACCCGAAGCTTTGGATCAGGCTCGTGAACGGTTAAACCGAGAGATTTTTTACTACAAATATCTTCAGTTTGAGTTCTTTCACCACTGGGCAGAGGTGAAGCAATACGCCAACGATCGTCACATCGAAATCATTGGCGATATTCCCATCTACGTCGCTCACGATAGCGCTGATGTCTGGGCAAACCCCGAAAATTTTTCTCTCGACGAAAAGACAGGCGAAGCGAAAATCATGGCAGGGGTTCCGCCCGACTATTTCAGCGAGACGGGGCAACTGTGGGGCAACCCGGTCTACAACTGGGAGCATTTGCAAGAGACGGGCTTTGCCTGGTGGCTACGACGCTTTGAGGCAATGCTCGATTATGTCGATATTATTCGCATTGACCACTTCAGAGGATTTGAGGCTTATTGGGCAGTGCCCCAAGGCGAAACAACTGCCATGAAAGGCGAATGGATCAAAGCGCCCGGTGAAGAGTTTTTTGAGTTGTTGCGGCTAAAGCTAGGCAGACTGCCGATTATGGCAGAAGATTTGGGGGTGATTACGCCAGAAGTTGAGGCACTGCGCGATCGCTTTGAGTTCCCCGGCATGAAGATCTTGCAGTTCGCTTTCGGTTCAGATCCGGGTAATCCCTTTTTGCCCTTTAACTTTAGGCACAATAGCGTCGTCTACACGGGCACTCACGACAACGACACGACGATCGGCTGGCACAACACTGCCTCTGATTGGGAGAAGGAACAGCTATGGCTTTACCTGGGCAGCATCGATTCGGATGGGGTGCATTGGGAGTTGATTCGCATGGCGCTGACTTCGATCGCGAATCAAACTCTAATTCCCCTACAAGATTTATTAGGGCTGGATGGGTCTGCGAGAATGAACTTTCCTGGCAAAGCCGAAGGTAACTGGGGCTGGCGCTATCGATCGGAGATGCTGAGTCATGAGGTGGGCGAAAAGCTCAAAACCCTAACTCGCATTTCGGGGCGGCTGCCGCAGCCTCGTGAGAATGAGTCTGATTAGGCTGGCTTTGTTGAGCGATCGCCTTTGTCTTACGATGGAGTCAGAAAATAATAACCTGGAAGGGGAGACTGTTTTCATGCCTCATCCCAACCTCAGTAGCGAAGAAATTGCTCAACGTGGCAAGGAACTGTACCAGCAGCGTCTCCGTACTCAAGTAGAAACAGCAGACAACATCGGCAAAATTATCGCCATTGATCTCAACACAGGTGATTACGAGATCGATAAAGATCTGCTTGCGGCTCATAACCGCTTGAAAGCCATCATTAGTTCCCCCGGTTTTTTTGATTATTAGGACATATCGAAACACATCCCCATAAGTCAATTAGTAGGTTTCAACGTGCCAGCGACCTGCTTTTTTCATCGATCGTTGGAGTTCCTTCCAGTCAACGCCTACCTTTGCAGCCTCAGCAGAAAACGCAGCATCAATGCCGTCTTCCATCCCCTTCAGACCGCAAATATAGTTGTGCGTCTTCGTCTCATAATGCTGCTTTATGTTTCGTCCCACATACAAAGTAAAGCCTGAAATTTCGTATCAGTCTATAAGCCCTTTTTCCTGAAGAAGTGCTTCATAATCCTCGCGACTCAAAGGGCAGTCAACCAATTTTAGAAAAGTTGAGTTTTTCAGATGACACTGTTTAGCCATAAGCGAAAGTATATTATCGGGGATCTCTTTCATCTTTTTAGTATGGCTGGTCTTCGTTTTAATTGCCGTCACTTTGCCATCGAGCGTAATGTATGTAAAGTAATGATGATCTCTTTCGTCTAGCTCAAATCCTTTTGTCTGAAGTGCAGCTTCTACTTTCGCTTTCTTTTTTGGCATTTTTACACTATTTGTTCAATTTCCTCTAATCGCTCAGATAAAGCATTGCGGAGCTTTAGAGCATCTTTTGCTAGTTTTTCTCTGTTAGATTTAACATACTTATTCCACATGAACAATACCTGCTCATTTATCTCTCTAAGTAACTCATCCCTTGTGTAAGCAAACGCCATGAGATTAATGGATGAATCTTCAGCTACCATCAACTGATGCGTCTCCTCGTCATACTTCAATGAAATAACTAAAGGCTGTCTAAATCGAAGTTTCTGGTTCTTCCATTCGACTGTCTCAATCTTCATGGCGGAAAGATCAGGAACTACGATTTTACTAATGTTCTCTACCTTAAACGGATTCTGCCCAATATCAAGAAAACAATCTCCAGTAACTTGCACGAACTCTCGGTTTTCTAGAATTTTAGTTTCTAAAAGTTTAGGATAAAAGCACCTTACCTCACGATTGGTCGAAGAATATTTCAGCCGAAATGTACGCTTGGCAAAATCAACTTGGGCAACTTTTCCCGTTATTGTCAGCAATACTTTTTCTGGTTTAAGACAATAGTCGATGAAACGTATAATGTCTGAAGTTAAATTTATCTCTGCTTTTCCACCTCTATTGAACATTACAGTCCACTCATCTTTCGCTTTTGGTAGAAATTCTCGGACATCTCGCAATGCTCGAAACCTCACTTTTGCGTCTGGAAAAATATCTTCGATCGCATCCATATCATCCTTCTGAAGTCCACTCAAAAAACGCTCTAGCTGATCCATTATCAGCGCGTGGCGTTCCTCAAACTGAGAACTGGATAAG
>JAYVFW010000435.1:0-9135 GCA_043772715.1 Phormidesmis sp.
CGCGGCACGACTCAACAAGGGCAAAACTTTGGTGATTGGGTTGTGCAAACGAGTCATGGATTAGTTCAAGATGCTTATGTTCGAGGCAGCGACAAATTAGGGGTCGTAATTTCACCTCAAGTTCGTCCGACCGAAGTGCGGACACTGGCAAAGTCCTTAGTCCAAGGGTTTCGTAAGAATGCACCCGACCGCGACTTGACGGTCTTGATGTATGCCCCCGACAAGAAGTTGGTTTTAAATGCGAAATACGACAACACCACCAAGCAGATTCAGTATGGAACTAGCAGTTAGTTGACGTTAGTGATTGCTGAAAATTGACATACGGAGTTTATCAAAAATGCCTAGCAGCGACGAATACAAGCGCCAGGTCATGCAAGATTTGGCAAAGGGAGATAAAGAGTCTGCGGACGATGTTATTCCCAACGATTCTGTAGAGAATTATCAGAATTTTGACGACTTTGCTCAACGGTCTTCTAAAGAAGAGCGGCAGCAATTGTTTGGCAGATCGTTTCACCCTGATCGGATTCCTTCAAGCCAAATGGAACCCGAATTGCAGAAAGCGATCGCTCAAATCAAACCCAACGAGCGCGATGACGTTGCCAAAGAATTCTTCAGCCAGCTTAAGAAGAGAGGGTTGCACGATCGTGACTTAGAGAAGCAACTGGGGTTGACGACTCATAACCCCGGTCGCATGAATGCCGATGATGTCAGCAAACTCGCAGCATTTACTTATCACAACCACCCAGACATTTTTCAAGAAGTGCTGGCAGACCAGCCTGCGATGATGAAGTTTTTAAGCAACCCAATGGTTGGCGCAGCTTTGGGCGCGATCGCCGCAAAATGGTTTGGCGGTCATAAATAAGTTAAATTTCAGGTTGATATCAAAGAGATGGGGGTCTTAAACTCTCATCTCTTTTTGTTTGTTGAGTAGATTTTTAAAGGCGCTCACACCCGAAATTATTGTGATGTCCTGACTTTGTAGCAGTATCATGGGCATCATAAAATTTGCTGGGTTGAACGTTTGGAATCTTCAACTCTCAAAGCTGTGAGGAACGTTTGTGAGAAGGTTTAATCTGTTGTCTCTAATATCTTTAGGAATCGCAGCAAGCTCGATCGGGTTGTTAAGCTTGCTCATACCACCTGGCAGATTTGCGATGGCAAATCCTGGTTTGTCTAAAGCGATCGCTCAATCAACCCCTCAAAAACCGCCCACCTATGTGCCTGTTGCGCCACCGCCCCTGGCTCCGCCGCTGCCAACTCAGCGACAGCCCCAAGATGAGCGGATTGGAGAAGATTATCGCGTCAGTGCGCTTCAGCCCGATTATCAAGGCAATCTTTGGGTTGGCTCTTGGCAAGGGTTGGCAAAGATTAGCCCCAATACTGGCAAGATTTTGAGTCGGATCGCGATTCCTAACCGCACGATTGGGGCATTGGCTCAAGACAAAGTAGGGCGAATTTGGGTCGGCACTTATGAAGGATTGCTGCGCGTCGATCCTCGCACCAACGAGGTAACCGCCCAAAACTTTTTGCTGCCATCCAATCGCGTTTTGTCGCTGCTGATTGATCAACGAGGCTATCTCTGGGTCGGCACAGACCAGGGACTGGCGCTAATTAGCCCCGATCAAGGCTTGTTAATGACGACCCTCAAAAATCTGCCGGGGGTCAGTGCAAATGCGCTTAGTTTAGATGCAGACGGTCAACTTTGGGTCGGCACTCTAGAGAGCTTAGTGCAGGTGGATACGTCTAGCGCTCTGGTCACTCATCAGATCTCACCGATTCCGGGGGGCGTTGTGCAAGCGCTCACCCTCGATTCGAGAGGGTCTTTGTGGGTCGGCACCTTAGATGGCTTGCTAGAAGTCAACCCCAAAGCCGCGCAGATCAAGCGATCGGTGACCCAACTTCAAGGACGCAACATTCTCTCAGCCCGCTTTGACAAAGTAGGCAGCCTTTGGGTGGGCACCAATAACGGGCTTTTTCGCCTCAATCCCTACAATGGGGCGATCGTGGGGCAGGTGGGCAGTTTGCCGTCGAGTCAAATTCTAGCGGTTTCTCCTGACACCGGAAACAAGCTCTGGGTGGGCACTAGCGATGGGTTAGCGTGGGTGAGCATGAGTAGCTATCAGAGTCAGCCTCATTCCACGTTCAGTCGGAGTAAGTAGACAGACCTAATTAAATGTAAGATGCCGCAAGCCGCCCTCACCCTAAATCCCTCTCCCTAGGGAGAGGGATTTTGAATCTTGCTCCCTTCTCCTTAGGGAGAAGGGGCGTTCCCGAATTCGTGCAGGAGGTCTATTGAGTCCCGTTTCACCTCGCACTCTGTAGTAGGCTTAGAAACGGGAACTCTGGTGTGATATGACTCCTTCTCTGACCCTTAATAAAGCGCCTCGTCGCAGAAATCTTTGGTTTGAGCGCATGATGGCGATCGTGACCACCGCCAATCTAGGACTTGTCGCCTTCGATCTGACCTATGTGCAGTGGCGCGATTTTTGGTTTCGTCATGCGCCCGTCGTGACGCAGTGGTATGACCCGGTTAAGGGCATCGAACCTCATCGTGACACAACGCAATATCTGCAAGCCGTCGATGCTTTAGAGCAAGCATTACAGCAGGGTGGATTGCAAAATCCGCAAGTGGCGAAACGGCTGCAAGAATTGCGCGATCGCAGCACCGAGATGATTGAAACCAACCCGTTTGCAACGGCTAATAAGAGCGGCGCACTAGAGAAAATCAAAAATCGGATGCGAGATCAGATTTTTGGGCAACGCCGCAACGAATCAGCACGGCAGGCATTCAACCAATTTTGGAGTACGAGTTATCTTCAGCAAAAGGGCGTTGACCGCGAACTGCAATTCTTCGATCGTGAAATCCGTCCCTTAATTGCCGTCAATTATTATCGAACGATCGGAGAGAATGGCGAATTTACCGATTATTTTTGGCGACTCGATCTCCCCTTTGTCATTCTATTTGGGCTAGAGTTTTTAGCGCGAACGTTTTATATCAGTCGCAAATATAAGAGTCTGAGTTGGGTCGATGCTATGCTGTGGCGCTGGTATGACGTGTTTTTGCTCTTACCTTTCTGGCGTTGGCTGCGAGTCATTCCGGTGGCAATGCGGCTAGAACAAGCTGGGTTTGTGAGTTGGGAACGAGTCCGCGCTCAGACCAGTCAAGGGCTGATTTCTAACATTTCAGAAGAACTTGCAGAGGCAGTCGTGGTGCAGGTGATCGATCGGGTGCAGACCTCGATCGAGCGGGGAGACTTTTCTCGCTGGATCGCTCAAACCAAGTCTCGCCCTTATCTTGACCTCAACCAGCGCGACGAGATTCAAGAACTCACAAGCCACATGATCAAGCTGACAGTTTATAAAGTGTTGCCTAAAATTAAGCCTGATTTAGAGGCACTATTGCGGCACAACATCGAAGCAATTCTCAATCAATCTCCGGCTTATCAAGGGCTAAAAGCGATGCCTCTGATCGGTGATTTGCCTCGACAAATCAATGAGCGATTAGTGACTGATGTGACCGAAGGCGCTTATAGCGCGATCGTAACGGTGTTAGAAGATAAAGCGGGCGTGGGGTTGATCCATAAATTAGTCAAGAATTTTGGTCAGGCGTTAATAAGTGAGGTCGGAGATCAGCGATCGCTTCAGGAGATGCAATCGTTGCTCAGTGACTTGCTAGAAGAAGTTAAGGTGAACTATGTGCGCCGTTTGGCGAGTGAAGATATTGAAGGAGTTTTAGAAGAAGCGAGACAGATTCGGAAAGCTGATAAACGGTAGGCACTGTAAGGGCATGGCACTGCCGTGCCCATTATCTTTACAGACAACTAATATCATTTAATCGACGCTCCTGATTAAGGGCTGATCATCTGCTCTGGTCGCACGATCGAGTCAAATTCCTCTCCCGTCAAATAGCCTAACGCAACGCAAGCTTCTCGCAGGGTTGTATTGTCTTGATAAGCTTTTTTGGCAACTTGAGCCGCTCGATCGTAGCCAATTTTTGGATTCAACGCCGTCACTAACATTAATGAGTCATTGAGAAAATAGTCAATGCGATCGCGATTCGGTTCAATGCCAATCACCATGTGATCAGTAAAAGAACGACACGCATCAGAAAGCAACCGCATCGAATGCAAAAGATTGTGAATGAGAACGGGTTTAAACACGTTTAATTCAAAATTTCCTTGACTTCCGGCAAACCCGATCGCAGCATCATTTCCCATGACTTGCACACACACCATCGTCATCGCCTCACACTGAGTTGGGTTTACCTTTCCCGGCATAATGGATGATCCGGGTTCATTGGCAGGCAGGATTAATTCTCCCAATCCGCAGCGCGGACCGGAACCCATCCAGCGCAAATCATTGGCGATTTTCATCAGCGCACAAGCCAGCGTTTTAAGTGCGCCACTGGTTGCCACGATCGCGTCATGGGCGGCTAACGCTGCAAATTTATTGGGCGCACTGACAAACGGCAGCCCCGTCAGGGTTGCGATTTCTGCGGCTGCTCGGTCTGCAAACTCAGGGTGGGTATTGAGTCCGGTGCCCACGGCTGTGCCACCGATCGCGAGTTCATACAATTGGGGCAGGGTCGCTTTGATACGCTGCAAGCTTTGATCAAGTTGAGTCACATAGCCAGAAAATTCTTGACCTAACGTGAGCGGAACGGCATCCATCAAGTGAGTGCGACCAATTTTAATGATGTCTTCAAACTCTTGTGATTTAACCGACAACGCATCTCGTAGCTTCGTCACCATCGGCATTAAACGCTGGTGGATCACTTCTGCGGATGCAATGTGCATCGCAGTTGGAAACGTATCATTAGATGACTGAGACATATTAACGTGATCGTTAGGATGAATCGGAGTTTTACTGCCTAATACACCCTTTGCCAGTTCGATCGCTCGATTAGAAATCACCTCATTCGCATTCATATTGGTCTGAGTGCCGCTTCCGGTCTGCCACACACTCAACGGGAAGTGATCGTCTAGTTTTCCGGCAATCACTTCATCAGATGCCCAAATCATGAGTTGAGCCTGATCATCTGACAGTTTGCCCAATGTCTGATTGACCGTGACGGCGGCTCGTTTGAGAATGCCAAATGCCCGAATCAATTCTCGCGGCATCGTGTCGTGCCCGATCGCAAAATAGATCAGCGATCGCTGCGTCTGTGCGCCCCAATAGCGATCGTTTTGAACGGCGATCGCGCCCATGCTATCTGTCTCAATCCGGGTTTCGCCAGCCATCAGTTCAGCGCTCATACTTCATTCCTCATCGTACTGCCTTGTGCTATTGAGATGAAGTTTCAGACGCACCCATTAGTCGAATCGCAAAGCCTTGCCCGATCGCGTTGCGATATAAGGGGCTATCTAGAGTCCATAATTCAGCATTCAGCACTTCTGCTAGCGCTAGATACGCGGCATCATAGGAATTCTGACGATTTAAGGACAAGGCAATTTCAACCACTCTGGTTCCTTCCAAGACTGGATGATAAGTGATGGGCAAACTCGAAAGATGTTTCCATGCCAACGCTAGTTCGTCTTGCAGAAATGTCTTGGCGACAATAGAGCGAGTTAAAGCATTTGCTACTTCGTAAGGAGCTAAATCGGGCGCATGGAGAGGAACGCCCTGTTCTATCCACTCTGTCAACTTGCTAAGAACCTGTTCGCCACGAGAATCACCATTGACTAAGACAATGGGCAAGTTAGCATCCAGTACGATCGCCACAATCTAGAAATTCTCCCGTTGCGTTAGTGCATCTCGGCTCTCTCGTGCTAACTGCACTGCATCAACAGACGGCATTTTCCGACCGATTTCTCGCAATCGCAGCAAGGCTTCACGAGGATCGACTGAGGAGCTTACTTGAGAGAGACGATCGCTGAGAATTTTTCGGACCAAGGCATCTGGAAGCAGATTGAGTCGCCTCGCTTCGGTTTCAAGCCGATCTCTATCTTCATCAGAAAGCTGAATCGTTAAAGTTTTAGATTGGCTCATTGGTTGAATACTCCTGAAGATTAATGTCATTTTAGCCTTTAAGCTCCCAGCGTTAGTTTCCACCAATTTAGCGTTCCTAGATCATTGGCAATTAAATCTACGATGCGTAGCTGCCAACGTCCTTGTGTTGGTTGACTAAAAAACTTTCTCAGCGTTGGCGTGGTTTGCAGCGAGTAAATTGTTTGCAGTTTTGTTTTGCGTCCTAACGTGCGACCTTGCAGCATTACGACACTGCCAGACGGCGAAACTAAACTGATTTCTAAATCACCTAAATAAGTGTGATCAATATCCAGTGCAACTTGCACATCCCGCACGATCGCACTGTCCGCGACCTGAATCACGCTCACAATGCCTTGAGGATTGTTGTCAGGAATGGCAGCACTCGTATTGTTTTGCAATTGAATCGATCGCTGCGATGCCGCGAGCATTGCCCGTTTTTGAACTGCCATCTGAACGGCTTTTGCCGCATTGACTTTGCCATAGCCAAACCAGTCACAGCGCCCATTCGATTCATAAGTGCCTTTCCGCAAGCCCAACTGTGGATCAGCATCACTATCGACAATTTTGTCGGCGGATTGCTGCAAAACTTGCCGCACTTCTTGAGCGGTCAGATCAGGATTTGCCGACAGCACTAATGCTGCAATGCCTGCTACAAGCGGCGTGGCGCTCGAAGTGCCGCCAAACTCTGAGGTGAAGCTGCTCGCATCGTATCCAGCCGCGTTAAGCCGATCGGTCGTAAACACCCCCAAGCCCTGAAGCTGAACTTTGACTTGCGGCGGCGTTGCCACATAGCCCAAATTAGGTAATCCAACTCCTGGAGGCGCATTGTTACTGGGCGCACACACCGAAACTTCTGCACCCCAATTACTGTAGGCAGCTTTCTTGTTTAAACTGGTGGAAGCAGACACCGTGATGATGTCTGGATGCACGCTAAAACCGCCTAACCATTTGGTGGCACCACTGATGGTAGTATTACTGATCGCATCGCGTGGCCAGCCGGATTCATTCACCGTTCCATTCGTCGGACGGTTGGCATTGCCAGCCGCAAACAAAATCACGCAGCCTTTGCCGTTGCGTCCCTCAGTGGCAGCGCGAGTCAGAGCCGCCCTCATCCGCAGTGATAGCGGAAAATAAACGTCACTCGGACCCCAGCTACAGGAGATCACCGCCGCGCCTTTGGTCATTGCCCAATCAAACAGCGACTCGATCGCTTCATCATCCAGAAAGCCCGTCGTCCGAATTGGCATCAGCGCACATTCGGGAGCCGCTCCGACGACTCCAAAGCCATTTTCCTCAGCTACGGCAACGCCCGCGCACGAGGTGCCGTGATCTTCTCCCGCTTCATCGGGGTCTGGGTCAAAATCATCGCCTTTAAAATCTCTGGGTGCGACGATTTTGCCGACTCCTTGAAAATCGGGATGGTTGAGATCCATGCCGTCATCCATCACGGCAACGACGATCGAGCGACTGCCCCGCGTCACATCCCAAGCTTGTTCGGCAAACACATGAGAACCGGACGTTAAACCAAACCCACCTGTGTGATTAAGGTGCCACTGTTTGGCATAAAGTGGATCTTTGGGGCGATAGTGCGATTGGGTTTTGACGATCACATTCGGCTCGGCGGTCATCACATCGGTGCGGGCGATCAACCGATTGGTAATCTTCATCGGGTTCTCTTTTGCGTCTGACGTGAGTTCAAACACAAAAGCATTGTTAACGCCCGCGATCGGTTTAACTTGCCTCAACCCCAACTCTGAGATAATGGCAGCGATCGCTTCTACCTTAACGCTAGGCACAAACTGAATTGTTATCTGGTTGGTTAGATAAATTCGTGAGGCAGGATTGTCTTTAACCTGGTAAACGTGGCTGGCATACTCTACGGTGTCTGCTTGCCGAACCTCGTTCAGCACCTGATCTTTTTGTGCCGGATCGACCACAAACTCTGTTAATTCAGGCGGAGCCGTGCCCGGAGCGACCTGAGCCGGAAACCGATCGGCTAAATCTCTGGCTTGCTGACCCGACCCCGCGTGAACTGTGAAGCGATCGTCTATCTTTTCTAACAGCAGCTCTTCTCCGCCGCGCTGTAGAATCTTGCCTCGGCTCTCTTCGGCGACGCTAGCATTAGCAGGTTGATTTTGAGCAGAATTTGGCACATTGGATGGGTTCGTCACAAACACCTCACCGCAAACTATTCTCAGTTTAGTCTTCGAGTCGGGAATCTATAGCCAAATTTCTTGAGCCGAGGGCGATCGACCGAGCAATTTAAGCCACTGGGAACTTATTAGAAACTTTTGCGTCGCTACTACATACAGTCAGGATATTAAATTCTCGACTGTGGCTAGTTGGTCGCGATCGCATTGTGAAAGGGTCGCGTAGTGATAAAATACCCGAAGTCTAAAATTGTCCTCTCTCTCTAAATACGAAAGGTCATTCATGGTACCTGCTGGAACTGTTCGCCGCTTTTATCTCCCAGGATTGATTTCACTATCAGTTTTGGCAAGTTTGACATTGACCAGAGCCGTGAGTGCCCAAACTCCTGCACCTTCGTCACCCCCTGGCACAATTCAACCCGACAACGATTCACTCCGCGTCCAAAATGACAGCCTTCTCAGCGCTCAAGGTGGGCAGCGGCTGATGGACGAAGCCACCAAAGCTGTTAACAGTCAAAACTATCCGTTAGCCACCAAAAAGTTGCAAGAAGCGCGTCAGGTGTTTAACCAGCTTTCTAATTTCTATCAGCAACTAGCGACTAGTTTCACTGGCATTGATAATCGGGTGGCAGATAGCCAACGCAAGAAAGCCCTCGAAGCGGCTCAAATGCGTGATCAATCAACCTATCAACTGGCGCTCGTGCATCGGGCACAAAATCAGCCAGAATTAGCAGTGCCTCTGCTGGTGCAGATCATCGGCAGTCAACAGCCTACCCGCGATTTAGGACAAAAGTCTTATCAGCAACTGCTAGAACTTGGCTTCGTGGATGCGCCGTTTCCAAATCGGGCTACTCAACCCACTAAGTAACGATCGAACAATTTCCCTATGTCTACTGACCGATTATAGGGAAATTGCTTCATAAAGCTAACAAAACGTGAGTTCGACAGAAGTGGTTCACTCCGATGATGAATTTGGGAGAGCTACCTAAATCCCCCA
>JAYVFW010000436.1:0-9134 GCA_043772715.1 Phormidesmis sp.
AGAAAAACGAAACCCCGGTTCTGGTTCTTTCGCTTCTCATCACGGCAGGATTGCTAGGAGCGGGTTTTTGGCTGCTGATGCCCCGATCGCCCGTCTCCTCCAATAATCCAATCATCAGCCAGACTGTATCGACGAACGATCGCATCAGTCAAGGTGAACGAATTTTAGTTCCCGTAGAAAGTAGGGCAGACAATCTATCGTTTGTTCAGGAAAAGCAGGCGGGAGTAGCAGCGATCGTGGCTCAACAATACGATCGGGCTGTGCCCTTGTTAGAGTCGGCACTTCAAAAGTCTCGCAACTCGCCCGAAACGTTGATCTATCTCAATAACGCTCGCATTGGCACTAATAAATCCTATACGATCGCTGTTGCAGTTCCGGTCAGCGCTGACCCTAATGGCAGCTTAGAAATTTTGCGCGGGGTGGCTCAGGCACAGAGCGAGGTCAATCAGACAAGTGGTGTAAAAGGCGTGCCGTTAAAGGTGGAGATCGTCAGCGATGACAATAATCCTGAAATCGCTCAACAGTTAGCAAATACTTTGGTGCAAAAGCCCGAAGTGCTGGGAGTCGTAGGACACTATGCCAGCGATGTCACCCTTGCGGCGGCTGGTGTTTACAATACTGGCGGACTGGTATGCATCTCTCCGGTCAGCACAACCGTCAGACTCTCTGGCTTCGGAAAGTATATTTTTCGCACAGTGCCGAGCGACTATATCGCCGCCGGAGCTTTGGCAGACTACACGGTCAAAACCTTGCAGCAGAAAAATGTAGCGGTGTTCTTTAGCTCTCGGAGCGACTACAGCCAATCGCTCAAATCAGAATTTAGTCGCGCGATCGCGCTAGCTGGCGGACAGGTGTCAGCCGAATATGATCTGTCTGCTCCTGATTTTAGTGCGGCGACAGCGATCGCTCAGTCTTTAAAGCTAGGGGTAAAAGCGCTGATGCTGGCACCTAACACAGGCACCCTCGATAAGGCGCTTCAGGTGGTGCAGGTCAATCAGCGGCGGATGACTTTGTTAGCAGGGGATGATGTCTACGCGCCCAAAACTTTAGAGGTTGGCGGACAGCAAGCCGTCGATATGGTGATTTCGGTGCCGTGGCATATTAATGGTGCTCCGGGTTCTATTTTTGCCAAGAAGTCTCGATCGCTGTGGGGCGGCGATGTGAATTGGCGCACAGCGATTTCTTATGATGCGGTGCAGGCATTAGCGGCAGCGCTTCAGCGTAACTCGACTCGATCGGGCGTTCAGCAAGCGCTGATGTCTTCAGATTTTTCGGCAACGGGTGCAGCAGAGATGGTGCGATTTTTGCCATCGGGCGATCGCAACGTGGGCATTCAGCTTGTGAAAGTGTCACGGGGCGATCGGTTTGGTTCAGGCTTTGATTTTGTTCCAGTCCAACGATAAGAATTTTTTTATGTCTCAAAAAAACGAAACGCCCGCGCTCATTCTTTCGCTTTTGGTAACGGCTGGATTGTTGGGAGGCGGTTTTTGGTGGTTTACTCAACGGTTTGGTTTTGATCCAAGTAAAGTCAGCTTGCCCAATCCGCAAGGTGGCGCGGCTCCTTCATCCAATCCGTCAAACCAGCCCAATCCGCTAGGGGCGACTAATTTTAGTCAGCAACCGCTACCTTCTGGGTTATTTAGCTATGGAGGCAGCACGTCTTGGGCAACGATTCGGCTGTCGGTTGACTCAGCTCTGCAAGCGGCGCGACCGGAGTTTCGGCTGCGCTATGTCGAGCCAGTGGGCAGTCCGCCGAGTTCGAGTGCTGGCATCAAGATGCTGTTAGATGGGCAGATTGCGTTTGCTCAATCGTCGCGTCCGGTGTCGGATCAGGAATATCAACAGGCGCAGCAGCGAGGATTTAGCCTCAAGCAGATTCCAGTCGCGATCGACGGGTTAGCCGTAGCGGTGAATCCTAGTCTTAACGTTTCAGGGCTAACGATCGACCAGTTAAAAGCGATTTACAGCGGTCAAGCCAAAAACTGGCAAGAATTCGGTGGGCCCGATGTGCCGATCGTGCCGCTGTTTCGGTCAGCCAGCGCTCAGGGTGTGTTTGGCGAAACCGTTCTCGCAGGGCAGCAGCCAGGGGGAAACGTGCAGATTGTTTCGACGACGACTCAAGCGCTGCAAAAACTCGCCACCACACCGGGAGGCATTTATTTTGCGTCCGCGCCGGAAGTGGTGCCTCAATGCACGGTCAAGCCGTTGGCGATCGGAAAATCGCCCGGTCAGTTTGTGCCTCCTTATCAAGCGCCTTTAGTGACGAATTGCCCGACTCAACGCAATCAGTTAAATATTCAGGCGTTTCAGAATGGCAGCTACCCGATCACCCGCAATTTGTTTGTAGTGGTGAAGCAAAACGGGAGTACCGAACAACAGGCAGGAGAGGCATATGCGAATTTGCTGCTGTCAGATCAGGGACAAGACGCGATCGCTAAAGCAGGGTTTGTGAGAGTTCGGTGATGAAACGTAGGTTTAAGCTTTGTGCAAAGTGCTAATTGCATCAACGAGTTGCTCTAGATCAATCGGTTTTGACAAATGGAGTTGAAAGCCTGCTGCCAAAGCCTGCTGCTGATTGAGGTCTCCCGCATAGGCAGTTAAGGCGATCGCCGGGACATTCCCCCCTTGCTCTGGTGAAAGCGATCGAATCTGCTGCATCAGCTTATAGCCATCCATATCGGGCATTCCAATGTCGCTAATGATCACATCGGGTTGGGATTGAGTCATCGCAGCAGAGGCTTCGTCTGCGGTTGCGGCGGTGATTACACTTGCTCCCGCTTGCTCTAAAACAAAAGTGATGAACTCTCGTGAGTCGGCTTCATCGTCTACCATCAGAACTCGAACTCCACTCAAATCGAGCGATCGCTTTGATAAATTAGGGTCTGGTTTTAGCGCTGGTTGAATCGGCATCAGGGGCAGGCTGACTGTGAAGGTGGCTCCCAGTCCTTCACCGCGACTCTCTGCATAGACTGTGCCGCTGTGTAGTTCAACGATTTGACGAACGATCGCTAGCCCTAACCCTAAGCCGCCAAACTGACGAGTGGTTGAGCCGTCTGCTTGGCGAAAATAGTCAAACACATGGGGCAAAAAATCAGCCGCAATGCCTTTGCCTCCGTCGATAACGGTGATTTGTGCTTGATTGTCCACTCGATCTAGGTGCACCGTTACGCGACCATTTTCAGGCGTAAATTTGACCGCGTTTGAGAGCAGATTCCAGACCACTTGCTGCAAGCGAGTCGCATCGCCCAAGACATGACCCGCTTCAACACTAAAATTTGTCTCTATCTCAATAGATTTGGCTTCGGCTGTCAACCGCACCGTTTCTAGTGCTGCTCGCATCGTCGCGGCTAGGTTGAGCGAAGCCATCTTCAGGCTGAGTTTTCCTTGCAAAATGCGAGAGACATCGAGCAAGTCTTCAATCAGTTCGGCTTGCAGTTTGGCATTGCGCTCGATCGTTGCCAATGCGTGGGTAGTTCTGGCTTCGTCTAGTTTGCCAGTTTGCAAGAGCTTTGACCAGCCGAGAATCGGATTGAGGGGCGATCGCAACTCATGCGAAAGCACTGCCAAAAATTCATCTTTGACGCGGTTGGCTTTTTCGGCTTCAGCCCGTGCCGCTTGTTCTAACTCAACCTGCTGTTGCAGTTGGGTGCGTAATTGCGATGTTTCAATGGCTGCATTGACCGCAGATCTCAGACCCCCTGGAGTGACTTGCTCTTTCGTCAGATAGTCTTGCACCCCCATTTTCATCGATTGGACTGCGATCGCTTCATCGCCTCTCCCAGTCACCATCACTACAGGCAAGATACTCTGCTGATTTTGAGCTTTTAACTGAGTGAGAAACTCTAGCCCGTTTAGATCTGGCATCTGATAGTCTAGCAACACCACATCTAGCTGGTGCTGCTGACTTAACGCCAACCCCTCTTGCCCTAAGCCTGCTGTCACGACGGTATATTGATATTCCTGATCTCGCAGCAGATATCGTCGATAGACTTCACAATCTTCTGGGCTGTCATCCACAATCAAAACGGTGCGTCGAATTTGACTCATTATTAATGTTTTTCCAAAGAACCGTTAGGAAGTAGTGTGATGTCAAACCAATACTCTAGTAATGTTTGGATACTTCTCTTTAACAGCTTAAAATCCATTGGTTTGATGATATAGCTATTCACCCCTTGCCGATAGCAGGCTTCGATGTCTTTGGGGTTATTTGATGTGGTAAAGATGACGACGGGCACCGATTTTAGATTGTCATCCTGTTTGATTCGGCGCAACACTTCCCGTCCATCGTTTCCTGGCAAGTTTAAGTCGAGCAAAATTAGCCCTGGGCGAGGGGCACTCTCAGGGTCGGTGTAGCGATCGGTGTGGTAGAGATATGCCATAGCTTGGTCGCCATTGAGACAGCGATAGACGGGGATCGTTAAAGAAGATTGGCGCAGGAAACGCTGAAACGCTTCAAAATCTTCATTGCTGTCTTCGACGATTAGTAACGGGGGCTGAGTCTTGGAGATGACCGAGGATGTAGTCATGGTTTCACCGATTCTACCAGGGTGAAGTAAAATGTGCTACCTTCGCCTAGGGTAGATTCTACCCAAATTTTCCCCTCATGCCGCTCCACAATTTTGCGAACGATCGTTAACCCCGCTCCGGTGCCTCCGCCATATTGATCTTGTGGATGGAGTCGCTTGAAGATCTCAAAAATTCGCTCAAGGTGCTCAGGAGGAATACCAATGCTGTTGTCGCGAATGTAGAGAGTATGAGAAATCTGGGTGCCATTCCGCACGAGTTTTGATTCGACAAAGCCAATCTCGACCCATTTCTCGGCGTTGTCATTATATTTAATCGCGTTGCCGATCAGGTTGGTCAATAACTCGCTCACCTGAGAAAGATCGCAGGAAATGGTTGGCAGCAGTTGGGGTAGACGAAACTCGATCGGTTTCTGGGGCTGACTAATCTTCAGCGTATTGATCGTCTGCTTCACTAAGACATTCAAGTTTACAGACTGCCGCGACAGTTCAGTTCGTCCTAGCTGAGAATAGTGCATCAGCGAGCTAATCAAATTGTCCATGCGCTGGGTCAGACGCACTACCGTATGCAATTTAGCGAGACCGTCTGCGGGCAACATTTCGGCATAATCTTCCATCAAAAAATTAGAGTAGTTGTGAATGCCTCGCAGCGGCTCTTTGAGATCGTGAGAAGCAATATAAGCAAAGGAATCTAGCTCGATATTACTGCGCTTCAGTTCTAAGTTGACTCTCGCCATTTCGTCTGACTGAGCCAAAATCACATCCACAATCAAACTCCGCAGTTCGATCGCCACTTCAATTTCGCACTGCAACCAGTCAAGCGACTTGAGGCGCACGGTTTCTTGCCATGCTGCAAACGACTGACGCGGAGAAATAGTCACTCGTCCATCGGCTTCAGTGTGCTTGGGGCTGTCAGGGTTGCCTGCCCATGTCACCGTTTGCAAAAATTCGGGACGAAACCACAGCACATAGCGATGCTGGGTTTTTGAGATTGCCATCGCCAATAGACCACTCGCGACATTTTTATAGGCTGAAGCTGCCGGGTAGAGTCTGGGTAAAGAGTCGGTAACAAAGAGGTCGTCCTTAAAGCGATCGGGCAACCACTCCAACAGATCAATCACCTCTTCTTTGCCCGGAGTGTTGCCAATCAAGGCAATGCGATCGCCTTCACAAACCGCCGCGCCCTGTGCGCCCGTGAGGTAGAGCAAATTGTCAGGAGCATCTTCAAGTGCCTGCAAAAAGTCAGTCGCATGCGTCAGACGATTGACCAACTGCACCTGAGTTGCCTTAAGCCGGAGTTTGTAATCGAGGTTTTGGGTGGTTTCCTTCACCGATAGCTCGGTAGACATCAACTGACCGAGAAACTCGCAAATCGTGCGAATTTCGTAAGGCACAAATTTGGGCGTGTTGTGATGGCAGGTAATCATTCCCCACAGCCGTTGCTGCTGGATCAGCGAAATGCACATCGAAGCCCCGACACCCATGTTCTGCAAATACTCAATGTGGCAGTGTGACATACTCCGCAGCACACAATGGCTCATATCGAGACTAGCATTGGCTGCCTGTGAGCCTGTGAGTAAACTGGGCTGATAGTTGACATCGGGCAGCAGCCGCAGCCAGTTGAGCAGGTAAATGTGTTTTGCCCGTTGCGGAATGTCGGTGTCAGGATAATACAATCCTAAAAAAGCTTCTAGATCGGCTTGCTTGTCTTCAGCAATGACCGTGCCGTCTCCATCTTCGTTGAAGCGATAGATCATCACCCGATCGAACCCCGTCAACTGTCGCACTTCTTTAACGATCAGATTGCACAGTTCAGGCAGGGTTTTTGTCACCTGAATTTTTGCCAGCGTGTCTTTGATGTTGCGATAAGACTGGGTAAAATCGCGTTTAGCCGTGGCTGCGATCGGTTCCAATTCCAGCACGATCTCACCACTGATGGCACGATGCACAATGCCATTGAAAAACCGTGTAGACTCGTTGTCTAGCGTGACCGAAAGATTGAGCGGATTGGTTTGCTCAGAGGTGGGATCGAGGCAAGCTCTAATTTCGGCGATGCGATCGGGGTCAATAAAATATTCTAGGGGGCGATCGATGAGTTTTTCGGGGTCAATCCCTAAAATATCGGTCGCATTCAGACTCACTTGCGTAACGCGCAGGTCTAATTCTGAAAGGACGCATAACAGACCATGCGGCTGGATAGAACCCGGCATATGAATGAGTTCTCGTTCTCGGTCGACTACCTCAAGAGCTTGATTTATCATGAATTGTCCGCAAAATTTCTGGTGAAACTATTTGTAACTTTCTTCGGGAAGGTATTTTTCTAAAAGCTGCTGATAGTGATCTTACTAGAGGCTCATCAAGAGCAGTGTAAATCTCCCTCAATACAAATTCAGCACTGCTATCTCTTATCTAGTGAGAGGCTTAAGTGGAAATTGCATAAAACAGTAAGGCGGACATCGTAGCCACCTATCCAATAGTAGCTAGAAATTCTTCTGTATTGTTTGCAAATTTAAAGCTTGCAAGAAAATAGACTCTGTGAATTCTCTCTTGGGATCGTGGATTTATTAAGTTGCAACTTCTCGGACTCAATTAGACTGTATGTCAGTTGGTTGGTTGGTTGCTTCGTTTGAGTCGGCTTGTGCCCCATAAATCCCCCAAAATTGGGGGATTTTAAGATTCTGGTTCCCCTCAAACTTGGGGGACCAGGGGGCAATTCATATTTGCATTCAGCAACGCCAATAACCTGTCAATCTTGCAAGGTCAATGGGCACTGCCATGCCCTGCCCGTATGTAAATTTGCGTCCTCTAAATGCTCATGTCTAGCATTCGTTGAATGGGCCGCAGGGCAGCGAGGCGAGTGGCTTCGGGCAACGTGATTTGTGGCGATCGAGTCTTCATCGCCAGATACAGCTTTTCTAGGGTGTTGAGCCGCATATGAGGACACTCGTTACAAGCACAGTTCTGCATCGGTGGAGCGGCGATGAATTGCTTGCCAGGGGCGGCTTTCTGCATTTGGTGAAGAATTCCTGCTTCGGTTGCCACAATAAAAGACTCGCTTGAGCTTTTCTGGCAATAGTTCAGCAAAGCCGTGGTCGAACCGATGTAATCTGCGTGGCGCAACACTACAGGTTCACATTCCGGGTGGGCGATCACTTCCGCTTCGGGGTACTGAATCTTGAGTTGCACCAGTTTCTTCTCAGAAAACGTTTCGTGTACCATACAGCTTCCTTGCCAAAGCACCATTTCTCGCCCGGTTTGTTCGCTGACATATTTACCGAGGTTGCGATCGGGCGCAAAAATAATTGGCTGATCGGCAGGAATTTGACGAACGATCGACACCGCATTCGCGCTGGTGCAAATGATGTCACTCATTGCCTTGATGTCTGCCGTGCAATTTATGTAAGAAATTACCAAATGATCGAGGTGTTTTGCCTTAAATTGAGCAAATGCGTCGGGCGGACAGCTATCCGCTAGAGAACAACCTGCATCTAAATCTGGCAGCAACACCAGTTTATTAGGGTTGAGAATCTTCGCCGTTTCTGCCATGAAGTGTACGCCTGCAAAGACAATCACATCTGCCTCAGTCTTAGCAGCCTGCTGCGAAAGCCCCAAAGAGTCACCCAAATAATCGGCAATGTCTTGAATATCAGGATCTTGGTAGTAGTGCGCCAAAACTACCGCGTTGAGTTCGCGCTTGAGGTCAGCGATCGCGCCAAACAAATCACGAGGCAAGCCAACTTTGGGAGAAGAAAGAGTAGTAAACACAATGGCAACCCGAAAACGATGAACCTCTATTCTAGTATTTATAGTTTAATTTACCAAAAACATCAAAACGACTTTTAGCAGAAGCTACCACTTAAAAAATGAGATCTATCCATTGTTAGATTCACTCCCCATTCTTCCTCCCGCATCCTTCTAGAATGGGAATAGTAGCCTTTACCGAAACTTTCAAGCTTTGATCCAAGCGGAGACTTTAGAACTATTGGAGTGGTCGCGCCTTTGTCAGCACTTGGCGACATTTGCAGCGACGAAATTAGGTGCGATCGCCGCCCGTCGGCTCAAAATTCCAGCGCGTCAAGCAGACACCCTGACGCTGTTAGCGCAAACTCAAGAAGTTTATAGCTTAGAGAGTCGCTTGCCCAGTGGATTGCGCTTTGACGGCATTGACGATATTGGCGAAGCCCTCGAACGTGCCGCCCTGCAAGGCATTCTGTCAGGAGCCGAACTGCTGGCGATCGCCAAGACATTATCAGGTGCCAGAACGCTGCGACGGACGATCGACAACCAAGACGAGATTCCCGTCTTGAGTGATCTCGTGTCTGAACTGCGAACCTACCCTGAGATTGAGCAAGAGATTTATCGCTGCATCAACGATGACGGCAAGGTGAGTGAGCGGGCGAGTCCTAAGCTGGCTGAGATTCGGGCAAAGCAGAAACAACTGCGCGATCGTATCTACGATGTTTTGCAGCGATTGATGCAGCGTCAGGCAAATGCGATGCAAGAGCAACTGATCACCCAGCGAGACGGGCGATATGTTGTCCCCGTGAAAGCACCTCAAAAAGATGCCGTTCCGGGCATTGTTCACGATACGTCGATGAGTGGGGCAACGCT
>JAYVFW010000437.1:0-9128 GCA_043772715.1 Phormidesmis sp.
TCTATTGGGTGAGCGACGTTTTGTTTGCGGCTGCGAGCTTCCTGGGGCTGTGGCTGATTTGGGGAATCATTCGATCGGGGCAGTTGAAATAGAGCTACGAACTAATTCTTAGAAGATGGCGAAGGAGATGGCGACGCGGGAGACGCAGTAGGCGACGGAGAAGCCTGTTTCGCATCAGGGGCATTAGGGGCAATAATCAACGGAATGCTCTTGCCGCTCGTGGGCTGATTGCCACCCGTCACAAGCTGACGAGGGTTGGTTTTGGCTTTTTGTTGAGCATTGGCTAACTTGCTTTGATAGTTAGCACGTTTTTGCTGCACATCAGCTTTTTGAGCGCCTGCCGCTAGAGGAGGTAAGAGCGCGATCGCACGGTTCCATTGATTGATCACTAGGTTCCAATCTTCTTTAGACTGGGCAGACTGTGCCAACTTTTCAGCACTAATGGCTTTGTCTTCTGCCTGCTGAAGCCGAATCGCCACCTCAGCAGCAGATAGCTGAGATTTTGCGGTTGGCGATTTAGCCGCAGGACTCGGACTCGGACGATAACTCGGTGTCTCTGCTGACCGAATCAACGCTTCGGCAGGTAAAGGCTTGACCGGGCGAGGTGATTTTTGACTCAAAGAGGAAGACGAGGGTAAAGGCGCACAAGCCGCGATCGCACCAAGCAGAACGATTCCACACGCGGCTTGTTTGAACAGAGCAGATGGATTGAGCATAAAGCAGGGCAACAGATTAACGACGGCACGATCGGACTCTCGATTCAACCCAATTCTGACAGACCTTTAGGATTGTGGATTAGATAATATCGGCTACTTGCAAAGACAATGGGCGCATCAGTGCCATGCCATTACCCATTTCTATTACAATCTGTAAAGAAGTCTTAGTGAGAATGCGGAATGCGAGTTGCGATCGTGGGGGCAGGTCTGGCAGGGTTAGCGGCAGCAGTCGAGCTAGTCGATGCTGGGCATGAGGTAGAAATGTTTGAGTCGCGTCCGTTTGTGGGCGGCAAGGCGGGCAGTTGGGTCGATGCCGATGGCAATCACATCGAGATGGGGCTGCACGTCTTTTTTAACAACTACTACAATCTGTTTGCCCTGGCAAAAAAAGTCGGCGCGTTTGAGAACTTGCTGCCCAAAGAACACGTTCACACCTTTGTCAATCGGGGCGGCGTGATTAAAGAACTTGATTTTCGCTTTTTGCTGGGTGCGCCCTTTCACGGGTTAAAGGCATTTTTTACCACTGGGCAACTGACCCTGCAAGACAAATTGCAGAACGCGATCGCCCTGGGCACGAGTCCGATTGTGCCTGGTTTAATCAACGCTAACTTGGCAATGAAGCTGATTCGCGATCTCGATGGCATCAGCTTTGCCGATTGGTTTCGCAATCATGGCGGCTCCCAAAATAGCCTCAAGCGGATGTGGGACCCGATCGCCCTCGCCCTCGGTTTCATCAACACCGAAGAAATTTCTGCCCGGTGTATGCTGACCATTTTTATGATGTTTGCCTCCAAAACCGAAGCATCGCGGCTCAATCTATTGGCAGGTTCGCCCGGTGAATATTTGAATAAACCGATCGTCGATTACATCCAAGCCAAAGGTGGCAAAATTCACATCCGTCGCCAAACTCGCAAGATTCTCTTTGAAGATGAGAACGGTACTCTGAAAGTCACAGGGTTGCAGGTAGCCAGTGGCGAAACCGAAGAAACGGTGACGGCTGACATCTACCTCGCTGCCTGTGACGTGCCCGGAATTCAACGCCTGTTGCCTCAAGAATGGCGGAGCATTCCAGAGTTTGACAATATATACAAGCTCGAAGCCGTTCCAGTGACAACCGTGCAACTGCGCTTTGACGGCTGGGTAACAGAACTCAACGACCCAGAAGCCCGAAAGCAAGTTGATCACGCGGCTGGCATTGATAATCTACTCTATAGCGCCGATGCCGATTTTTCCTGCTTTGCAGATCTGGCATTGTCCAGCCCTAAAGATTATTACCGTCAGGGGCAAGGCTCCCTGATGCAAGTGGTTCTGACTCCGGGCGACCCGTTTATCAAAATGAGTAACGAGGACATCGCTCAACACGCGCTCAAACAAATCCAGGATCTTTTTCCGTCATCACGAGCGCTAACCATGACCTGGTTTAGCGTGGTCAAGCTTGCCCAGTCGCTCTACCGTGAGAATCCCGGCATGGATGCTTATCGTCCGCGTCAAAAAACGGCAGTTCAGAATTTCTTTCTCGCTGGAAGTTATACCCAACAGGACTATATCGACAGCATGGAAGGTGCGACAATCTCTGGTAAACAAGCCGCTCAAGCTATTCTTGAACCCACTGGCTATAAAGTTCAGGGCACCGGATTGTTTAATTATTAACCCTTCATCTCCTCACTTCCTTATGTCTGATTGGCTAGAACACACGGTTCAGGTTGAAGTTGATGCCCCGATCGAGTTTGTTTGGGGTCTGTGGTCAGATTTGCAGCAAATGCCCCGCTGGATGAAGTGGATCGATTCTGTGACGATTCTCCCAGACAACCCCCAACTGTCTCGCTGGAAGCTGGCAACCGGAGGCTTAGAGTTTAGCTGGCAGTCGCGCATTCTCAAACAGATTCCCAACCAGATTATTCAATGGGAATCGGTGGATGGGTTGCCTAATCGCGGGGCGATTCGGTTTTACGATCGTAGCGCTAGCAGCGTTGTAAAAATGACCGTCTCTTATGCAGTTCCGGGCTTTCTCGGTCAGTTGATGGATAACTTGTTTATCCGTCGCGCCGTCGAGTCATCGCTTCAGGCAGACTTAGAGCGATTTAAAGACTATGCGCTCAACGCAAAAGCAACATCCGAAATTTAGGCGAAATCAACCCTCTACCAAGTTGGGTCAGAGTAAAGGTTAATCGTCAAATGCGTTTGTCCTATTGGCACAGCGCTGATGCAGCTACAGAGGTCTGCGCCGTTGACTTCGACTTCGCAGGCGTGACAAGACCCCATCAAACACCCCGTTGGGATGAACACGCCTGCCCGTTCAGCCACTTTGAGCAACGGCTCTCCTGGCTCGGCGGCGATCGTCACGTCATCTGGCAAAAATCGAACGCTAACACTCATAACAAGATTCTAATAAGTTTCTGAATTTGGTGATCATTAATGTCTCAGTAGAGCTACTCCTGATCTTTAGCGCAACTGTTCCTAGTTCAGAATTCTGGTTCTACCGGGTTGAGTCGTCAGCCGCTTTTGTTGGTGTATTTGACAATGAGTAAGCAGTTGCGTTGCCCCTGGCGATCGTAGCTTACTTGGTCAGTCAATCGCCGCAGTAAAAACCAGCCATAACCCCCCTCTCGCAGCGTTCCTGGTTCGGGTTCTTCCAGGTTGTTGGGGTCAAATGGCTGTCCCCAATCCCAAATGCGAATCTCCATGCGATCGTCGTTTAACATCACCTGAATCTCGATCGAAGTTTCAGTTGATAGCCCACAGTGAGCATGACGAACTGCATTCGTAAACCCCTCAGCTAAAGCGAGGTTTAAACGATACAACTGGTGATCGCGGCGAGCGATCGGTGAATGATGCTGAAACCAAAATTTCTCAAACCACTTCTGTACAGAATTGAGGACAGTTAGATCACTGTTAACCGTCAGATAATCTTGGTAAGACATGTCCAGACCCAATCAGTAGGTTAAGGGTATTAAAACTTGCGGCAGTCAGGTTTTGTCTGATCCATCTAACATGATTCACTGTTCTCAAAAAATTCGCAACCCTAGTGTTCAAGGGCTTGACGCTGCAACGCTAGCAGTTCTCGGATTCCCTTCTCAGCGACATCCATAATTTGGTCGAGTTGTTTGCGGCTAAAACTTTCTCCCTCAGCCGTTCCTTGCACTTCAATAATACCAAATGACTCATTCATCACGATATTGCAATCGACATCTGCAATCACATCTTCGTCGTAATTGAGATCTAAAAAGGCTTGGTCTTGAATCAGACCCACCGAAGTCGCGGCAACTTGATGGACGATCGGCGATCGCGTCAATTCTCCGCTTTCTAGCAGATAGTTGATCGCATCTTGAAGGGCGATAAATCCGCCTGTGATCGCGGTGGTGCGAGTTCCGGCATCGGCTTGCAAGACATCGGCATCGATCGTAATGGTGCGTTCGCCCAGCGCTTGCATATCGAGGGTCGATCGCAAACTGCGCCCAATCAAGCGCTGAATTTCTTGGGTGCGACCCGACAGTTTGAGAAACTCTCGCGATTGGCGTTCGGGCGTGGCTCCGGGCAACATCCGATATTCTGCGGTCAGCCACCCTTCCCCCTTGCCAAAGAGAAACCTGGGCACTTTTGGCTCAATGCTGACGGTGCATAAAACTTGCGTATCGCCACACTTTGCCAGCACCGATCCGGCAGCAAATTTGGTAAAGCGGCGCTCAAATGAGACGGGTCGAAGTTGATCAGGTTGTCGATCGTCAGGTCGTGTCCAAGTCATAGTTGTCACCTCAAATCCCTGACTAGGATACCTCTCTAGCGCCTACCTCGTCGTCTCTAGCCCCTAATTTCTTCAGAATTTCTTTGCTGAGTCGATCGCTAAACTGAATCTCTGGCGGATTCGTCTCTAAAATAAGAACTGAAGTGACCTAAATTGTGAGAATAAATATTTTGACGACTGCTGCGAGTTCTAATCAAACGATCGAGCTAGCGCCGAGCTACACGATTCCGATTGTGCTGGGGTTGGCGGCGGTGCCGTTGCTGTTTGTGCAAGTCTGGGTAAGTTTGGCGATCGCGCTCTTTAGTCTGTTTTTGCTGATTCAAACTGTGATGTTGCGGCTGAGATTTACTGAGACGGCTCTAGACATTTATCGAGGCGAAACCTTGATTCGTCAGTTTCCTTATCAAGATTGGCAAAACTGGGAAATCTTTTGGTCGCCCGTACCGATTTTGTTTTATTTCAAAGAAGTTAAAAGCATTCACTTTTTGCCGATTATCTTCGATCCAAAAACCTTGCGGGCTTGTTTAGAACAGCGCTTTCCTAAAAGCCAAAACGCTGACACCTAATTTCCTGTAGAGTACAGACGCAATTCGTTGCTTTTTCCTATCCTTTAATCTCTAGACCGAACGCGCTATGAATTCTGACGAACTGCCGACCCAAGCCCCTGACGCGATCGAGGAAATGCCATTAGCATCGGACAACGTGACGCAATTTAACCGGGTTGAATCGTCAATCTCTGAGCCAGAAATCGCAAATTTGGCGCAGCAAGTTGCTGATTTAAACCAGCAAGAACAAACACTTAAACAAGAGATTGCGTCACTGCAAACCGTTCGCACTCAATTGCAAGCACAGACTCTAGACGCTCAGGCAGCATTGGGAAAGCTCGTTCAAGACGGTTTAGGTGACTTAGACTATCGGCGGCAGACTCTGCAAATCGCGATCGAGCAGTTAGAGCGTCGTCAAGAACGCATTCGCAACGAGATGCGAACAACTTTTGCAGGCACCTCACAAGATATCGCCATCCGCGTGCAGAGCTTTAAAGATTATCTCGTGGGCAGTTTGCAAGATCTGGCGCTAGCAGCAGAACAGTTGGAGATAGAGAAGCCTAGACCAGAGCGCACGGTGGCACCGATCGTTGCAGAAACCCAAACGCCATCAGCTCCCAGATTTGCCGAACAGAGTTTTCAAGAGCAAACCAAAAAGATTCGTCATCTCATCGATCAGTTTCGCAATCAGCCCGACTATTACGGTCCGGTTTGGCAACTGCGACGCACCTTTGAGCCAATTCACGCCGAGCGAGTCTCTAACTGGTTTTTTACGCAGGGTGGGCGAGGCGGAGTTCGCACCATGGGTTCACGGCTACAAAATATTTTGGTGTCGTCGGCGGTGATTTCGATTTTGTATCAGATTTATGGCGATCGGCTCCGTACGCTGATTCTCGCCAACTCTCCCGAACGTTTAGGTGAGTGGCGACGCGGCTTGCAGGATTGTTTGGGCGTTTCGAGAAGCGACTTTGGCTCCGATCGTGGCTTAACTCTATTTGAGACTCCAGAACCGCTGGCGATGAAAGCCGATCGACTAGTCAGAGATGGCTTGCTGCCTCTAATTGTGATTGATGAAACCGAAGAGATGATTAGTTTAGCAATGCTGCAATTTCCGCTGTGGCTAGCGTTTGCGCCCAACCCCCAGCAGATGCAGCAGCAAAACTATTACTACTAATGAATGATCGTGAATTTATTAGCCTGTAACTTTGACAGGCTTTGTTCATTGCATACCCGCCGGGAAATTAATTTCCCGGCTAACAGCGAAAGTCTTCTAAACAGGACTGGAAGAGAAAAGCAGCGTTGCTGAACGATGGTATGAATTGCCCTCCTCACGAAGTGGGGCGAAGGGTTGGTGAGGGCTTCGCTCCGCTCCGCGAGGAGGGTCTTCTATTTATTACTTCGCCTTCATGCAGCTCCCTAACCGCTAATGGTAGAGTCACTATCGGAGCGTTACAAAAGGATTTGACGAATGAAAGCGCAGGTATTTCGGGGAGTTGACCAGCTAAGTTATGAAGAGGTGCCGCTGCCAGAGATTGGAGCGGATGAGATTTTAGTGCAGGTTCAAGTTGTGGGCTTGTGTCAGTCAGATATTAAGAAGATCAAATATCCTCTTTATGAGCCGCCGCGAATTTTTGGACACGAGACGGCTGGCACGATCGCTGCGGTCGGGTCTGAGGTGCAAAAATGGCAGATGGGCGATCGCGTCGTCGTGCTGCATCACATTCCCTGTATGCACTGCGCCTACTGCCTTAACGAAAATTTCTCGATGTGTGAGGTCTACAAAAACATCACGACCACAGCCGGATTTACGCCCAGTGGGGGCGGCTTTGCCGAGTATGTGAAAGTCCCTGGTCACATTGTTCGCAATGGGGGATTGATGATCATTCCCGACGATGTGACCTTTGAGCAAGCCAGTTTTGTAGAGCCGACCAACTGCTGTTTAAAGGCCGTCAAAAAAGCGCAAATTTCTCCGGGTCAAACCGTTTTGGTGACGGGTGCAGGACCGATCGGACTGATGTTCATTATGTTGGTCAAATATTTTGGAGCGCGGGCAATATCTACCGATCTGATGCCCTCTCGCATGGAAAAAGCCCTCAGTGTCGGAGCCGATGCCGCATTTGACGCGCGTGACCCAGCTCTGGTGGAAAAAATCCAGGCGCTGACTCAGGGTATGGGCGTAGATGTTAGCTTGCTAGCGGTTCCGAGTGACAAAGCCTTTTTTCAAGCGCTGGACTGCACTCGTAAAGGCGGCAAAATTCTCTTTTTTGCCGAGTTTCCCGATGAGTTGGAGATTCCGATTAATCCTAATATTTTATATCGACGAGAAATTGATTTGATGGGCAGCTATAGTTCGTCTTATCGGGTGCAATCACTGGCAGCAGAGATTGTGTTTAACCGTCGAATTGATGTCGATGCCCTGATCAGCGATCGCTATCCGCTCAAAGATTTGGCGATGGCGGTCGATCGAGCCATCACTCCCACTCCAGAGACTTACAAAATTCTGATTTTCCCCTAGCGGTGTTCTGTCTGTGTCGCTGCTGTAAACTGTTTGAGTTAAAGTTCTCGGAGACTTTAGGATATTTTCCTCGATCTTGGATGACTCGCATCTATTAATAAAATCTCACCGAGGGATTTCTCGTGACTTTCCAAGAGTTTGCTTTCTTTTTGATGTCGATCGCCGCAGGCACAGGCGGACAGTTTTTTTTAAAGACAGGTGCACAAAAGCTAGGACGAGTAAACACTGAAAACTTTCTGAGTCATGTCCTCAGCATTGTCACAACGCCCGAACTTGTGATCGGTTTGGTTTTCTATGGAATCGGCGCAATTCTCTATATCTTGCTGCTGACTCGTGTAAAACTGAGTGTTTTGGGTCCGGCGGTGGCGCTGCAATACATCTTCGCCGTTCTGATGGGCAAATTTATCTTTGGTGAGGCAATTCCGCTGACTCACATTGTGGGCATGGGGTTGATTATTTGTGGCGTTGTTCTCTTGATCTCACGCCCTTAGGATCGTGGATTAAATAACCTGTCAATCTTGTAATCAAATCTTTTGATTTGTCATGGCTGAGATCTTTGCCCCCAAAATGGGGGATTTAGGGGGCAGAAGCCGCTGACAACGAAGCGAAAAAACTCGTCGAACTGACGTTAAAACCTGTTCACAGATATTGCTGGAGCATGGTAGCCGTTGCCTCTGCGGTTTTTGCCCAACTAAATTGACTCGCTCTGTCAAGACTGAGTTGACATAAGTGGGTTCTCAAGTTAGAGTCGCTGCTGACTTGACGTAGAGCATCTGCGATCGCCCCCACATCATAAGGATCAACTAACAGCGCAGCTTTTCCTGCAACTTCTGGCATGGATGACAAATTTGAAGTGATCACCGGGGTTCCACACGCCATTGCTTCTAAAACGGGCAACCCAAATCCTTCCCACAAGCTTGGAAACACGAGCGCGATCGCTTGATTTAACACGATCGGCAGCTCACTATAAGGGACGTAGCTCAAAAACTTAACTTGCTCGACCAAACCCAAGCTAGCAATCTGATCCACTAAAATTGGAGTGTGGCGCTGATCGCCCGGTCCGGCGAGCCAAAGCTCATAATTAGAGCGATCGGGCAGTTTTGAAAATGCTTCGATCACTCGTTGCAGATTTTTATAAGCGTCATGGCGACCCAAATATAAGAAATAATTGCGAGTTGGTAAATCTAAACAGCGGAAATGATCAGCATCATAAGCTAAAGGAATCACCGTAATTTTTTTAACAGAAATGCCAAAGAAATTTATGGTATCTGTTGCAGTGGCTTCAGAATCACAGATAACTTTTTCGGCTTGAGACAAAACTTGAGGAATATAATATTTGAAATAAGGCGTTAGAGGAGAGAAAGCCCTTGGGAACCGCAGCGGAATCAAATCATGCAATGTGACAACATAACGAAGCTTTGTGAAAATTGGAGCTTCAGGAATAGGAGAAAATAACAGGCTTGCTTTCAGCTTTTTATAAAGGTCTGGCAGCTTAAATTGAGTCCACAAAAGCCGTGAAAGATGCCCCTTACTTCCCTGATCGGGAGTCAAATTATTAGGAATTGAGTAACAGCGATGATCAGAAAAATTTTGCGAAGTCAGCAATATCG
>JAYVFW010000438.1:0-9100 GCA_043772715.1 Phormidesmis sp.
CCCCAGCCTAACCTCCCGGCGGCAACCCCTTGACAGTTGCTACTTTTGTTTAAGTTGACACTGATGGGCACTGCCGTGCCCATTGACATTGCAACTAACCGATATTAACGTCAGTTCGACGAGTTTTTCGCTACGTTGTCAGCGGCTTCTGCCCCCTAAATCCCCCATTCTGGGGGACTTTGAAACTGGAGTCTCGGCTTAAAGTCCCCCACAAGTGGGGAATTTAGGTAGCTCTCCCGAATTCACAACCGGAGCGAACCGCTTCCATCGAACTGACGTGATATTATTTAATCCACAATCCTTATGGGCTAGAGGCGTTCGTCCAGAATATCTCTATAGAGGCGGCTGCTTTGAGTCAATTGGGATCTCAATCCAAAATTCTGTGCCGTGTCCGGGATGAGAGTTGCATTTGAACACACCTCCATGTTTCTCTACGACGATTTCGTGGCTGATCGAGAGTCCCATGCCTGTGCCCTTGCCGATCGCCTTGGTAGTAAAAAACGGTTCAAACACTTGAGCTTGCACACCTTTCGGAATTCCGGGCCCGTTATCGCTGATGCAAATCACGACGCGATCGCTCCCCAACCGCTCAGTCCGAATTGAGATTGTGGGTGTTTGAATATTCAGGTGTTCTTCTAATGCGTCGATCGCATTACTGATCACGTTCATAAACACTTGATTGAGTTGTCCGGCATAGCACTCTACGATTGGGAGATCACCATAGTTTTTGACTAACTCAATGCCAAACAGGTCTGACTTTGATTTGAGGCGATGCTGCAAAATCAATAAGGTGCTGTCGAGTCCTTCGTGAAGGTTGCTCGGCTTCATCTCCGATTGATCAAGGTGAGAGAAATTTCTGAGCGACAGCACGATTTGACGAATTCGATCAGCTCCTACTTTCATTGAGGCGAGAGTTTTTGGTAAGTCTTGGGTGAGAAAGTCAAGGTCAATCTCTTCTGCTTGTTCAGCGACTTTGGCGATCGGGTTGGGATAACAAGCTTGATAGGTTTTTACCAAGGTGAGCAGGTCGCGGGCATATTCACTGACGTGGTTGAGGTTGCCATAGATAAAGTTGACCGGATTGTTGATTTCGTGAGCAACGCCCGTGACTAACTCACCCAAGCTCGACATTTTCTTAGTTTGCATCAACTGACCCTGAGTCTTACGCAAATTGTGAAACGCCTGCGAGAGTTGCTCGGTTGCCTGTTGCAGTTGGGCAGTGCGTTCAATCACCTGAGCTTCTAAACTGGCATTGAGAATGTATAACTGCTGGTGCATTTCGTGTTGCTGAACGGCCGTTGCAAACTGGTTTCCCAATGCACGAGCTAACTCAATGTCTTCAGGCATCCACCTGTGAGCCTGTTGAGGCATTGCTTGATTGCGAAAAATGCTTAAATATCCGAGCAGTTGGTGGCGACACCAGAGCGGCATCATTAGAATGCTTCGCACTGATGTAGAGCTAAAGGCAGATTGCACGTCTTGAAAATCGGACTCTTGATAAAAATCGTCGATCGCCCAAATTTGCGCCTCCCCTAATTTAAGGCGTTTTTGCCAAACGCTGCATTGCTCAATCAAATGATAAGGAGGCTGGTTTGAAAAGTGAGGCTGAACGCCACAGGTATAAAGCCGAATATAGTTACTCGGCACGTCAGAGCTTTTTAGAACGGGCGAATTCTGAAAGTCTACAGGTTCGGCTTGAATCCACAGTCTGCCGCCTGACCCTTGCAGCGTGGCAACGGTTTCTTCTAAAGCGGCTTGAAACTCGATCGTGGAAAAGGAATGCAGCAAACTAGAAATGCGCTGGGTGGCCGCTTCTCGATTTGCCATTTCGCGAACTTGGTGATTGAGTATAGATTGCTCGATCGCGATCGACACCTGATCGACAACCGACTGCACCGTTTGCAGCTCACACTCTGAAATTTGATGCGGCTCACAGTGGTGGCAGACCCACAAACCCCAAAGCTGATTTTGACTGAGGATCGGTAAAATCAGCGACGACTGCACTCCCATCTCGCTTAATTGATTGAGATGATCGGGTTCTGCGGGGCAATATTGAATCGGCTCAAACCCAGACTCGTCATTCAGTAAATGGCTTTGCCCACTTTGCCCAGAGGCGACATTGACGATCGACCTGACCTGCGACTCCACCATCAATTCTCGCGCTTCGGTCGAAATTTCTTCGTCTGGAAAGTTTGCGCCTAGCAGGGATGGCAAGAGATCGTCCCGAATCGATTCGGCGATCACCTGTCCGCTGTTATCCGCATAAAATTGATAAACCGCGATACGATCGCAGCTCAAAAATTCACCGACTTCGATCACTGTTGCTTTGAGAATGTCTGCTAGCTCTAGCGATCGCCGGATGCGATGGGTCAGGCGGCGTAATAATTTCTCTGGTTCGGGACTAGTCGCATTCTCTTGGGTCGTCTCAAGGCTCATTGCAGGTTTTTCTGAATCGCTACTAGAGAGTATGCTCAGAGTCACCTCTAAAATTCACATTTGCGATCGCGGCGTTGAATAACAGTAATGTTTCAGATCGAATTCAAGTTAAGGTTAGCCGTTTCTGTAATTCTTTTTGTAGCACTTGGTGCGCTGCACGAGCCAGCCTATGATCGGGGAAGATCGTCAGAAAGTTCTCCAAGTCCTGAAGCGCTGCACGGATACGGGAAGGAGGTGCGGCTCGACGAAGAGCATCCCGGTAAAAGGATTTGGCTTGTTCGTCTTCTCCTGCTGCCAGGTAATACCGTGCCAGATTGAAGGTGTTGCTCCAGTGTTCTGGGTCTTTGTCATGGTCTGCTTGCGCCAGACAAATTGCCTGAGACAGATCGGTTCTGGCTTGCTCTACATGACCTAATGCTTGGTAAGTAATGGCGCGATCGTACAGCCACCAGTCATCTTTTGCACCTAACTCAACCGCACGATCAAAGTCAACCAGAGCCTCCTGATAACGCCCAACGAGCAGATAGGTTTCACCACGATTACCAATTGCCCAGTTATTAGGTTCTAGCCCAATGGCGAGAGTGAAGTCTTGCAAAGCTTCCTCATGGCGTTTCATTGATTGGTAGGTTTGTCCACGAAAGGCAATTGCCCAAGCAGATTTGGGGTCTAACTCAATGGCTTGATTAAAGTCTTGTAAGGCTTCCTCGTAGCGTTCCATTTTTCGATAGGTTCGTCCACGAAAAGCGATTGCCCAAGCAGATTTGGGGTCTAACTCAATGGCTTGATTAAAGTCTTGTAAGGCTTCCTCATAGCATTCCATTTTTCGATAAGTTAGCCCACGACTGACGATCGCCCAGGTATAGTTAGGGTCTAATTCAATGGCAAGATTGAAGTCTTTCAGCGCTTCTTCGTAGCATTTCATTAACCGATAAGTTTCACCCCGCCATCCCCAAGCAATGGGTTGCCATTGCCAATCAATTGCAGGATGATCGACAAGAGCTTTAAACATTGCAACAGCTACTTCGTAGCGATTCTCGTCGTAGGCTTTCAGTCCCTCAACTAGTTGTGTACCCCAACGCTGAATCTCTAATGCACCGGTATCCTTGCCTGCCTGCGCCATCGTATCTGCCCATTGTTCGGCAAACTTGCGCTGATTCTTCAGGGCTGCCAGAAACTCATTCAGGGCAATGGGTAAATGCTTTTGAGGAGCCTGACAGAGACGGTGATATAGCAAATTCAGCGTATGGACTTGCCAGGTGGGATCTCGCTGGCATTTTTCCGCATCCAGTTGCAGAGCGCTCCGCTGGGTGTCGTAGTAGTCCGCCAGTTTGCCATGCAGATCTGCCCAGCCTTGCGGAGAGGTCAGCCGCTTATGACGCAACATCTGCGTTCTCACCACCTCATGATATGCCCAGCCATCAGTGCGATCGCGCACAAAGGGCTTCTGCTTCAGCCACTCAAACAGGTCATCGGCTCCGTCCTCAGTCCGCAACTGCGCGATCACATCCTGGTTTAAGCAACGAGGCAGCGCCGCATCCAAAGCAACCTGTCGCCGTTTGGGGTCTGTCTCCCATTTCAAAAATCGCTCCACTGCCGTCCCACTTGGATCACCCACCTGATCTGGGTCGTTAGGGCTTCCTTCTGCCAACATTGCCACCAGCAGGGGGAAACGACCAGAGAGGTTTAGGATTACTTCAATCGTGCGATCGTCTGTCACCCCTTTGCGAACCAGATATTGTCGGGCATCCTCCTCAGAAAAAGGCTCCAGCGGTAGCCGGACGATCACGCCTTCATACTCTGCCCAGCGATTGCGGTCTAATTCTTCTCGACCCGCAACAACCAACAAGATATTCGGCGGAACGTTGCCATAGCGACCTTGCAACACATCCCGTAACCACTCATCCAGAAATTCTCCAGTCTGCTCATAGGTATCGAACATCAAGGTCACTTCTATTTTCTCTGCCACCTTGCCCCAATCCTCTAAAAACAGAGGAGTCAACACCTCCATTGGCTCTTTTAACAGATGCACCTCATCTTTGTTCGTCAGCTTTTTGGCAAGATAGGCAGTCCATTCTCCCGTCTGAGTTGCGAATGCCTCTTCATCCACAAAATCGAAGGCAATCCCCGCACCAGGAACCCGTCGTCCCAATTTGACGGCTGACTTTGCAATGGTGCGTCCTAAAAACGCCGAAAAGCCCTGCGGAGCCTCCGGGTCTGATTCCAACTCTTCCCGCTTCTGCCGATAGACTCGGTAACGCTCACTAAATTGAGTCAGCTTATGCCCCTGCTTTTCTAAGTCTTTCGCCAACCGTCCCATCACCCCAGGAACATCTCGTTCCCCTTCGTCAATGTAAGCAGTGATGCCCTTAGCCTTTTCTGCGATCGCTCGAAACTGCCCCAAAAGCGTCGTTTTACCAACCCCACCCTGCCCCCAAATGTTGAACAAGAAACGGCGGCGCTCATCCTCTGGTCTAAATTCCAGATTTTGTCGGAACAGAGCAAGCTGATCCTCCCGTCCGACAAAGCTCGACTGCTGCCGTTGTCTGAGAATCTCCTGAAAACTCTTGGGTTTCTTGGATGAGTTCATGACGATACAAGAGCAATAACGAACCGTTTAATTCTGGCAAATTTTCTCTCAATATTCGTTAACGTCATGAATTTTCACGGTTGGCTAGAGAATAAAAATGAGCTGACTCTGTGCAAAAGTTTCAGAAAGCCCTAATCTGGAGCGCGAATCATTCAAGACACTGACGAATAACTCATCGAAGCTGATGCAAGCCTCTAGTTTTAAGCCGAATCCAATCGCCCTCAACTTCAGCGATCGCCCCTCCCGGAAATGGATCAGTGCGCGATCGATTAGGCGCATTAATCAAAGCCGTCATTTTCTCAATCTGCTCAAAGTTGGGGCTAACCGTCAGTGCCTGTTGAAGAAATTGACGAATCACCCGACGTTGCAGCGCTAGGGGAATCGATCGGAGTTGCGATCGATTTAATGCCAGACGATCGCCACTCGTAGCGCTTTCTCTCAAGTCGGACGCGATTTTTTCGAGATACTCAACTTCTGCGGTCAGAAGCTCGGCGGTTTGTGCAAGGTTCTGCTCTGCTTGCGGATTGAAGTGCGTCTGCAAATAGGGCAGCAGTTCTTGGCGAATTCGATTGCGGGCGTAGGTTAAATCTTGATTAGTCGTGTCTTCCCAAATCTGAAGATCCGACGTTTGACAAAACTGGGCAGTTTCAGCGCGAGTGATCTCTAAAAGAGGACGAACTAGATTGAGGGTTGGAAGCAGCGATCGCTTCCAGACAAGTGCTTGAAGTCCGTCGGCTCCGCTGCCTCGGATTAGATTGTAGAGCAGCGTTTCAGCCCGATCGCTTGCCGTGTGCCCAGTGACGATCGTTTTGTAGTCATCTAATTGAGCAGTCTTCTCAAAACACTCATAGCGCCACTGTCGCGCATCTGCTTCGCTAACAGGAATTTGATTGGCAGTTTCTAGATAAAACGAGACTTGCCAGACGTTAGCCAGTTTCGCTACAAAGTCTGCATTTTGCTGAGAGTCAGAACGCCAGCGATGATCACAGTGGACGATCGCAATCTGCCAATTCCACTTGGGCTGCAAGTCCAGCAACAGTTTGATCAAACAGAGAGAATCTTGCCCTCCAGACACCGCCACCAGCAGACGCTCACCCTTCTCTAATAAGCCTCGTTCTTTGAGAGTGCGGTGGAGGCGATCGTGGAGCGGTGTCCAATTGCGGCTCATGGATGGCTTAATATTTGCCTTCGTCTAAATCTTCGTAAATGTTGTCAATGGGTTTGGTGCGAAGTCTTCCGGGTGCTGACGATCGCTCTGGCAATCTGCCAATCTCTTTGTCAGGAATAAACTCTAAGCGAATTCTGACTTTGCCCCGCTGCCAGCCGCCCGTGCCAAAACGCAGCGCCTCACACGCCAGCCCATCGCTAAACCAGTCTTCACTTTCTTCTGACCAGTTATCTTCTTGCTCGTGAATCGTTTCAGCCAGAGCATCTAAAAACTCGCTGACTTTAAAGGTCGGGTTTGACATCAGCACTCGACCGCGATCGGCGAACAGCACTTCGTCATCTCTTAAAGGGGTATAACCGTTATCCATGTTGGGTTCTATCGTGAAAGTCTGAGATTAAATTAGAGGAACCAGCCGTAGCTATGCAGTCCTTTACCCAGGAGGTTAACGCCAAGATAACAGACCCAAACGACTACAAACCCAACCGCCGCAAGAATTGCTGGACGGCGACCCTGCCAACCTTTGGTAATTCGAGAATGCAGATAAGCGGCAAACACGAGCCAGGTAATCATCGCCCACGTTTCCTTAGGGTCCCAACTCCAATAGGAACCCCAAGCCTCGTTTGCCCAAACTGCACCCGCGATAATGCCGATCGTCAGCAGCGGAAACCCCAGACCGATAACTCGGTAGCTAATGTTATCTAACGTGTCAGCCAAGCTTAGACGTTGAGGAGATAGCGTTGCCTCGATCGCAACAGGCTCAAGCACTGCTGTGCCACCGCTCTGCATGGCAACGTTCGTCAAGTGATTTTTTGATTCACTCGCTCGGCTGAGACGATAGGCTTTATCGCGATAAGCACCTGTGCCGACTGAGCTACCTCGGAGTTCGACGTTTTGACCGCGAGTTACGACTAGGAAGGCGATCGCCAACAGAGCACCCACCATCAGCGTTGCATAACTCAACATCATGACGCTGACGTGCATCATTAACCAATTAGACTTGAGCGCTGGAACCAATGGGGCAGACGCTTGCATCCCATCCGGCAAGGTCAGCGCCGCAAACGCAGTAATCGCCATCGCCACAGGGGCAGTGGCAACGCCTACGAGTCGGCTACCGCTCATCGTTTCAGCCAAAAGGTGAATCGTCGTGATGCCCCAAACCAGGAAAAACAGCGACTCGTAGAGATTGCTGAGAGGAAAGTAGCCCGCTTCTAGCCAACGTGCGCCTAACAGCGTGGCAATGCAGAGATTGGCGATCACCATGCCTGCCGTGCCTAACGCGGGCAAGTAGGGAATCTGAGGAAAGGCTGCACCTGTCCAATAAATCAGCATTGTGGCAAATAGGACGGCAAACGAAAAATTATCTAATACGCCTTGAAGCGCGACCAAATCCATCAGGGTTTCTCCTCTCGTCTGAGCTACGTCTCTAGTCGTGGCAGCGCGATATCTGCTATCAGATCCATTGTAAGGGGAGATGAGTGACGAAGTGACGGGGGAACTTCCAGCAGCTACAAAACCCTTTCCTAGCAACGAAACGGCTTAACTTCTTTAGGTTTTCTTTTGATTTAGGTTCGCCCAGAGCCAGACAACTTTTTTGACACACGTCAGAATAGGGAAACATCATCAGATCAAAAGAGGTGCTCGTGGCTTTATACGCTGAATTACATCGTCATTTAGGGGGATCGGTAGTTCCCAGAGTACTGTGGCGATATTTACATCGGAGTGAGTCAGATTTATCCGCTCGATTTCCTGACTACTCCGAGTTTGAAGACTTTTACACTCGACCCCGCGACACGCTAGACGAGTATTTAGAACTCCACACCTTGGTTGAAAGTGTGCAGACGGCTGAAGCGCTGCCTTATTTCATCTATCGCTTGATGCGCGGGGCTTACATTTTTGAGAATCTGGCTTATCTAGAGTTACGCTACACGCCATTTTTGAGAACCGATGCTCAACTAAGCCAGTCTCAGCGAATTGATCAAATGGATGAAATTGTCCAGATTGTGGGCAAAGCGAGTCAGGTCAAAGAATATCCGATCGTCAGCAGCCAAATTCTCTGTATGCATTCTCGCTTGCCTTATGAGGTAAATCGAGCGATCGTAGAGTTAGCGGCTCAGTCAGACTATGTGTGCGCGATCGATGTCGCAGGTGGCGATGCCCACTATGCAGAGCGGCTCGATGAATTTGTCGAGTTGTATGCTTATGCGCGATCGCTCAACCTCAAGACCACAGGGCACGTTTACGAAACGACTGAAGGCTGCTATCCAGAACTGTTGCCCTACCTGATGCGAATTGGGCACGGCATCCAGATTCCATTACTTCAGCCCCATCTGTTAAAAGAAGTGGCTCAACGAGGGCAATGTTTAGAAGTGTGTCCGACAACTTATTTGAAAACAGGGACGATGAAAGACATTCGGCAATTAAAGCAGGTGTTCGATCGCTGCTTTGACGCGGGTGTCGATATCGCTATCTGCACTGACAATGCTGGGTTGCATAATGTCCGTCTGCCCTTCGAGTATGAAAGTCTGCTCACGCACGACATCATCGGCTTTGAAGAGCTACAAGCTTGTCAAGATGCTGCGTTTCGCCACGCCTTTGCCTGGAATTATGCCCAGCGTCCTGCCTCTATGTTGACGAGCTTACTCAAAACAGAGGTCGGGGCACTTTAGGATCGCGAATTGAATAGTGTTACGTGAATTCAACGAACCTTAGCAAACCCCGACCAGCCCTCAATTCTGAGAAGCCATTCAAAGTCCCCCAAAATGGGGGATTTGGGGAGCTGAAGCGCTGGAGAACGAAGCGAAAGAACTTGCCGAACTGATACCAATTTAAAAAGCGAACAAGGCAGATCGAAGAGGATGCAGGGATGCAACCTAGACGGGGACGATGCTCCAAAAATTATCTGCCACCTA
>JAYVFW010000439.1:0-9094 GCA_043772715.1 Phormidesmis sp.
ACAACCCTTCATTCTGCGTTTCCTATGTCAATTCCTTTACTCGACTATAAGCCTGCCTCGCAAAATCAGCGCGTTGCTGGTTATGAGGTTCCGGGCGAAGATACGCCTTACATTTATCGGCTCGAAGACGCGATCGATGACACTGACCTGACCGATTTAATTTGGGCAAGTTATCGTCAAGTGTTTAGTGAGCATGTGATTCTCAAGAGCAATCGTCAAAGCAATTTAGAATCACAGCTAAGAAATCGGGCTATCCCCGTGCGCGATTTTATCCGAGGCTTGGCAAAGTCTGAAACCTACCGTCGATTGGTCGTCGAAACCAACTCTAACTATCGAGTTGTGGAACTGACGCTCAAGCGGTTACTCGGTCGCGCCCCTTATAGCAAAGACGAAGAGATTGCCTGGTCGATCAAAATTGCCACTCTGGGCTGGGATCAATTTGTCGATGCTCTGATCGACAGTGACGAATATGAGCAGGCATTTGGCGAAAACACCGTGCCTTATCAGCGTCGTCGTTATAAAGATCGTCCCTTTAATCTGGTGACTCCTCGCTATGGCGATTATTGGCGCGACAAGCTAGAAACTGGGCGCTATAAATGGGGCGCGATCGAGAACTTCTTAGAGATGGCGCGATCGACTCCGATCAAAACCGTGCAGCCTGTTTCCGTCAACACGGCAAACATTCAAATTCCTGACATGACGCGCAACGTTCCTCAAAACACGCCTGTTTCGATTAGCACTCCAGCCAGTTTTCCGCTGCGTTAGCGGTTGATCTGCTGGTTTTACTGATTTGATTTGTTCATCAACACGAGGGAGATTCTAAAATGGCACTGCCATTATTGGACTATAGACCAAGCACCCAAAACCACCGAGTCAAAAGCTTTGGGCTTGCCGACCAAAACGAAGACACTCCTTATATCTATCGCATCGAAGATATGAGCGATGCCAACGATTTAGGGGAGTTAATCTGGGCAGCCTATCGGCAGATGTTTAGCGAACACGAGACGCTAAAGTTTAACCGTCAAACCGCTTCTGAATCTCGTGTCAAGAACCGTTCAATTACGGTGCGCGATTTCATCCGTGAGTTGGCAAAGTCTGAGCGTTTCTACAGCACGGTAGTTGCAGTCAACAACAATTATCGTCTTGTGCAAGTTTGCCTCAAGCGCTTTCTCGGCCGTGACTCCTACAACAAAGATGAAGAGATTGCTTGGTCGATCAAGATTGCCACGCTGGGTTTCGGTGGCTTTGTTGACGCGTTGCTCGACAGCGACGAATACATTGAGGCGTTTGGTGAATACACGGTGCCCTACCAGCGTAAGCGGATGGAGGCTCGTCCCTTTAACCTGGTGACTCCTCGCTATGGCGAAGACTTTAGAGAAACGGTGGGCACAGTCAAAAACGATTGGCGCTTCACCATTGAGAAGTTCTACACCAAAAAATATCAAGAGCGCAATCTTCGTGAAGGCGACCCCGGTAAGTTTCGGGAGTTGGCAGCGGCGATCGCACCCAAAGTTAATTATGCTCAACGGCTTACCGCGTCGAGCATTGACTATATGAGCAAAGTTCCTTCACGGGACAAACGCTAGATTAGTAGAGCTTTGAGCGTTGACTCAAAACCTTTTTGCTGGGTTTGATTTCTGTTTATAGAGCGATCGTTCACTGTACTTCAGTTTTGAGTGATCGTTGTATCGATAAAAATCAAACCCAGCCGTTGTTTAAACGTTTAGACTTCAGTTTGTCGGCTTGAGTTTGGTCAGCTTGAGCTTAAAGGGGCCGCCTGGAGTTTCCCCAAAGGCTTTGACTCGCACCACATAGTTGCCGGGTTTGGTGATGCGAGTAAACAGCAAAGAATTAGTCGTGCCATCAGGGCCGTCATCATTTTCGGCAACGGTTTCACCTTTAGCGGTCATCAATGTGACGATCGTGTCGAAGTTGTCTGACGAAAGGTCGATCGAAACCTGATCACCCGACTGTAGCTGCACTGAATAGTCGCGGGCAAAGTTTCCTTGACCTGTGGGAATATCATTTTCTGAGAGTTTGTCGCTAATTTCATTGCCCGGAGTCAGCGGAATGGGTGTATAAATTTTGTTTTGGGCGATCGCAGCGCCACGATCGCACCCCATTCCTAAAGCAATGACTATCATCCAAAAACGTTTCATCTCACTCACAGCCCAATTTTTATTGATCTAACTTCAAACAGTAAAGACGCTCCACCGGAACGTCTCTACGCACACCGACACGACTTGTTCTAGCCTTTAACTTTGGCGAGGGTAGCTTCGAGGTCACTCAACTCGACTGAGCCAGAGAAAACGCTGCCATTCATCACAAAGAAAGGAGTGCCATCAACGCCTAGCTTTTCAGCCATTTGCACATCTTGGGCGATCGCTGCCTCTGCTGCTTTGCTATCACGGTCTTGATTAAACTTCTGCACATCTAAGCCTAGAGCTTTGGCAGTTTCTTGATAAAAAGCATCACTTAATTGCTTTTGCTGCGTAAAAAGTGCGTCGTGATACTCCCAAAATTTGCCTTGCTGTCCGGCTGCCCACGCTGCTTTTGCTGCCGGAAGCGCTTCAGAATGGATCGAAGTCAACGGAAAATTCTTGTAAACCAGGGTCACATCATTTTGGTGTTTTGCCATGAATTGCTTTAGCGTTGCGTGGGCTGCGCTGCAATAAGGGCACTGAAAATCCGAAAACTCAACCAATACAACTTTTGCCGTTTTTGCGCCCGTTGTTGGAGACTGACCAATTACCGCTTTTGGGTTAGTTTTCAGGTCTTGGACAAACGCCTGTTGCGCTTTTTGCTGCTGACCTTGCTGTTGTTTTTGATAATCTCGCACCGATTCCAACACAACTTCTGGGTGCTTGCGAATGATTTCTAACACTTGCTGCTCTAACTGCGGACTAATGTTAGTGTCTGCCTTCACCGGGGCAGAACAGCTAAAAAGCGTCCAGCTTAACAGCAACAGTCCGGCTAGTTTTGATGCTTGTTTGATCATCGATCGCGTCTTAAATTCTTTCACGTTCTCTTTCCCATTCACCAAACCTTTCATCAGAAGATTCTAGCTTTTACTGCCTGACTGCTGCACAAAGTCAAAAATCACCCCAAAATTGAATGACCGTAAATCGTCAAATACGTCTCGGTTGAGCTGATGGGCAACACTCTCAACGTTTGATTTTGCAGGTCAAGCTCAATGCCTAGCGCCTCTAGTGGAACCACACCCAACAGCGGATCTCGACCTCCTGGCAACTCTAAACATTCAAAGGTGCCCTCTCGATCTTTTAAAGAAATCGTGGCATCTCTAAAAATGCGAGCCTTGCCGATGCCCATCGCTGTTGAAACATCCACTTCCTTGAGAAGCTTGAGTCCTAGTTGCTCGATTACGTCTTTGGGCAAGCACAGCGTCGTTGCACCCGTGTCTACTAAAACGTTTTTTAGCGTGACCGATCGCACCTGTTCGGGTAATATCGTTCCATCTTCGGCGCGAATTTGGTCAGCCCGATTGATGATCACTAGCGTCGTTAAAACTTTTCCCATGTCGGTGTCGAGTTGTACGGACATCAATTTACCTCGTGATCCTTCAGAACCAACAGCTTTATTCTAACGAGCGTCAGGATTAGGACTGTTCCAACTTTCCACTCCCTTCTATACTGGAAAGTTGGACGCTGAATCAGAGAGGACATTGCATGGCATCCATCCGCGAGTTGCATCAACAACTCATTAACAAAGAACGATCGGCGGTTGAAATCGCCCAAGAAGCGCTGAACCGGATTGAAACTATCGAGCCGAAGATTCACAGCTTTTTGCACATCACGCCTGATCGCGCCCTAGAGCAAGCCCAGCAAGTGGATGCCAAAATCGCCGCCGGAGAAGAGATCGGACTGCTGGCAGGAATTCCGATCGGCATCAAAGATAACCTTTGCACGAAAGGCATTTCCACGACCTGCGCGTCACGAATTCTGCAAAATTTTGTGCCGCCTTATGAATCGACGGTGACGCAAAAACTAGCCGATGCCGGAACGGTGATGGTCGGCAAAACCAACATGGATGAGTTTGCGATGGGCGGCTCCACTGAAACGTCTGCCTATCAACTCACCGCAAACCCTTGGGATGTGGCGCGAGTGCCGGGTGGCTCGTCGGGCGGCTCGTCGGCGGCGGTTGCGGCTGATGAGTGTGTTGTTTCTCTCGGCTCCGATACGGGCGGCTCGATTCGTCAACCTGCCTCGTTTTGCGGCATCGTGGGCATGAAGCCGACTTATGGTTTAGTGTCTCGCTATGGATTAGTCGCGTTTGCCTCATCGTTGGATCAAATTGGTCCATTGGGTCGATCGGTCGAAGATACTGCGATTTTGCTGAACGCGATCGCCGGATACGATCCCAAAGATGCCACGAGTTTAAAGGTCGAAGTGCCTGACTATACGCAGTTTCTCACGCCTGATATCAAAGGCAAAAAAGTCGGTGTGATTCGCGAAACCTTTGGCGATGGGTTAGATCCAGAGGTTGAGAAAACCATTCAAGGGGCGATCGCGCAACTCAAAGATCTGGGAGCCGAAATTCAAGAAATATCTTGTCCTCGATTCCGCTATGGCATCGCAGCTTACTACATCATTGCGCCTTCAGAAGCCTCGGCAAATCTAGCTCGTTACGATGGCGTGAGATATGGTGCCCGCGCTGAAGACGCAGAAAACTTGATGGATATGTATCTGCGGACTCGTTCTGAAGGCTTTGGTGCAGAGGTCAAACGGCGGATTATGATTGGCACCTATGCGCTTTCGGCGGGCTATTATGACGCTTATTATCTGCAAGCCCAAAAAGTGAGAACGCTGATCAAGCAAGACTTTGAGCAAGCCTTCTCGCAGGTGGATGTGTTAGTGTCACCGACTGCGCCAACGACAGCGTTTAAGATGGGCGAGAAAACGGCTGATCCGCTGAGTATGTATCTGACAGACTTGATGACGATTCCGGTCAACTTAGCAGGGCTTCCGGGCATGAGCGTGCCCTGTGGATTTGATGCTCAAGGAATGCCGATCGGACTGCAAATTATTGGCAACGTGCTGCGAGAAGACCAAATCTTTCAGGTTGCCTCTGCCTATGAGCAAGCCACCGAGTGGCATAAGCACAGCCCCAAGTTGGATTAATCATCGAGATGAAGTTTCAGGTTTTAGGCTCTTCTCCTGAAACTTCTAATCTGATTAACTCTAGTGATTCAGTAGGTGAGAAGTATTATTCTCGATCGCATTCACGATCGTATTTCTACTAACTGTCAGATGTTGTTCATTTCAGCGTAGCAAGATCGGTTCGAGCAGCATTACGAATAGGATACGCAGATCTTTAAGTTGTGAAGTAGCACAGAAGAGGAGCATCTGCACAGATGGGGAAAGGAAGATTAGAAGCATTCAGCGACGGTGTAATCGCCATTATCATCACGATCATGGTGCTAGAAGTCAAGGTTCCTCATGGGAGTGCAGCAATTCTCATTATGAGAATGGTTCTCACGGGAACTCGCTATTTTGAAGAATTTGGGTGTCTGAAACCCGCATTGTCTCATTAGCAATCTGTAGCTGGAAACCCGGTTTTTAGTACAGGTGTTTCAAAATGAGAATTGCTGATGGGAGTGACTTAGCTGCACTGCGTCCTCTGATACCGATACTTCTGAGCTATGTGCTGAGTTTTATTTATGTCGGCATCTATTGGAACAACCACCATCACTTGTTATAAGCAGTTGAACACGTTAATGGTCGAATTCTTTGGGCTAACCTACATTTGCTGTTCTGGTCATCGCTCATTCCCTTCGTCACTGGTTGGATGGGTGAGAACCACTTCGCCGCTTTGCCTGTTGCCCTTTATTGCGTGGTGCTTTTGTGTGCTGCGATCGCTTACTTTATCCTCACCAAAGTCCTGATTGCCCACCACCACAAAGGTTCTGCTTTAGCGATCTCGATCGGTAAAGGCTCTAAAGGAAAAGTGTCGATGGTATTCTACGCGGTGGCGATTCCGCTTTCGTTTATCAACTCGTGGTTTGCCTGTGCGCTGTATGTTTGGGTCGCGATTATGTGGCTGATTCCCGATCGTCGCATTGAGAAGACTCTGACCTCGTAAAGCGCCTGATCGAGAAATCTTAATCTGCAAGGCAAAATTCAGAGCGATTCGCCTATGCTACTCCATAGCCTGTGTATGGACGCTTGTAGGGAGGATGCAAACCGAGCACAATATCTTCTTTGGCGACACCCATTTCAACAAGTTGGGCAGCAATGTCCATCTCGGTCATATTGCGCTGAATCCAAACTTTTCCGTCTTTGATATCCAAATGAATATAGCAATGGTAGACGCGCTTCAGCCCGTCCCAGCCTACGTCACGTAACTGATAATGATCATGTTCTGTGTCAAGTATTAGTTGACACTCAACATAGGGCTGGTTCTGGTCAGATTCTGCCTGAGCCGTCAATAGCTGGCGCACATATTGGCGATACTCATCTAATCTATCCATTCCATAACGACCTCCTTTTCTGGATCGTAAACGACCAATCGAAGTTGATACAGCTTGACGGCCTCTCGGACGAAGCGCTCCTGAAAAAACGATGCAAACGTTTCCAACGGTACCGCCAGATAGATAACTCGATCGGGTTCCGTCATCTGAAGGGCTAGGCGATAGTTGAGAAACTGACCCAATGCTGCATGGAAATCAGTAATCGCGGAGGTGTTCAGAAAACTCTTGATTTCAACCGCGATCTTGCGTCCTTCCTTCTCAGCAGCAATCACCTTTTCAGCCGCTAAAACGGAATATCATCCAGTTCAGGCTGGTCGATCGGAGCGGGTGCCGCCGGAGCCTTGGTTGCCGTTTTTGCCCTGGGAGTTGCAGCAGGTTTTGCAGTTTGAGTTGCTGCCACAGCCGCAGGTTGAGCCACCGTTCCCGCAGGAGACGCGATCGCCGACGAAGTAATCTCTGCTCCATTTAAGGCGTAGATCTTCTGCACCGTCATTTCTGCCGTCTTCTCCTTAAAGCCTTCAGGACGCTCAACCGTGTTCATCGTTAAGCGCCCGTCAAGAATGACGCGATCGCCCACATGATAGTTTGCCTGAATGTCTTGTGCCAGGTTGCCCCACCCTACAACCTTCAGCGTCACCGCAGGCTCTTCGGGACGCAACCCCGCAAACTGAACGCGCATCTCAGCGATCGGCGTTTGGTTGTCAGGCGTAAAGCGGAGTTGAGGCTCTTGGATAATTTCTGCCATCAAGATGCAGTTATTCATGGGTCGTTCGTCCTTTGTCTTAAGTCAATTGTCTGCTGTGAGTGAGCGAGTCCTGCAAGTGAATTAGTCCGTCCTCACCGCCGCCTCTCAATTTTAACCGTTGACTGATCAACCCGACACGTCTTCACTCGCGGCTGAGGAGATCACCCACTTGGCTACTGCCGGAGCGATCGCTGGCTGGTTAGCTTAGGTGCAGTGAATTCTACTACAGAAGATTAAATCACTAAACGATTTGATTTCTCGATCGCAGTCAATCTCAGAGCGCACTGTTTCGATTCTCACTCACCTCGATCTCTAAATGATCAATCCCAAAACTTGCCTACAAATTCTGCTTACTAAGGCGTTTGGAAATCACAGCACTGACTCAGACCTTGATATTCACCTGGGAGATTTAACGATGTCTAATATCGTCATTGAATGGAACAACGTTTACCTGGAAGCCATTCGCCAAAAAGGTGGCGCACCTTGCCCGATCGCCAGAGTCGGCGCGATGATGCACGCTGCAATTTACGATGCCGTCAACTCGATCGCCAAGACTCATCAACCTTATCTGATCAGCATCCCGACAGCGGTTGGAGCTTCGATCGAAGCTGCTGTTGCTCACGCCGCTTACCAAATTCTTATTCAGGTTTACCCCGAACAAAAAACCACCTTTGATTTGCGCTTGCAGGAATCGCTCGATCGCATCTCATCGGCTGACAGTGCCCAAAATGTTGAAAGCGGACGGCTCATCGGCACCGCCGCCGCCTATGCCATGATTGCTCACCGCACGAATGACGGAGCTGAAAACACCGATCCTTACACATCGGGAACCAATGCCGGAGACTGGCGACCTACCGGATCGGGCAATGCCGTCACTCCCAACTGGAATAAAGTTCGTCCGTTTGCGATGCAAACAGGCGATCAATTTCGTCCCTCACGACCCGCAGGCTATGCCACCAAGCGCGATTTGTTGAGCAGCCCCGAATATGCCGCGCAGTTCAACGAAGTCAAGCGGTTAGGGTCAGCCACGTCAAGCGGCCGCACCGCCGAAGAAACCGAGATTGCCTTTTTCTGGGCAAACGACTTGGATAAAACCTATAAACCACCGGGTCAGCTATTCCGATTCACGCAAATTGTTGCCGAACAGCGCAACCTCTCGATCGTCGAGAATGCTCGTTTGTTTGCGCTAGTTGGGTTGGCTCTCGGAGATGCCGGAATTGTCGCCTGGGATGCAAAATATTCCACCGACCTGGATCTGTGGCGACCCGAAACCGCCGTTCACCTGGCTGACATGGATGGAAATCCTGCCACCGATCAAGATGCTGATTGGGAACCGCTCTCTGTCGATCGTAATGGCAAGCGCTTTACTCCCCCATTCCCTGCCTACGTTTCAGGTCACGCTACTTTTGGCGCAACCCACGCAGGCATCATGCGGAATTTCTTCGGAACTGATAACGTTACCTTTAAACTCGATACCGAAGACCCCAAGGCACCCCATGTGAAGCGAGCTTTTAATAGCTTCTCGTCGGCTGCGTTAGAGAATGGCAGAAGCCGGATTTACCTCGGTGTGCATTATCAGTGGGATGCTGACGCTGGCTACATTTCTGGCACTCAGCTTGCCGATTATGTGTCTGCCAATTATCTGCAAGCGCTGTAGAAATCGATCTTGTCGGGGCGGATGTGGAACGTCCCGATAAACTATCTTTAGGATCGTGGATTGAATAGTATCGGTTACTTGCAATGTCAATGGGCACAGCAATGCCACAGCAATTCTCATTTTGAAACACCTGTACTAAAAACCGGGTTTCCAGCTACAGATTGCTAATGAGACAATGCGGGTTTCAGACACCTAAATTCTTCAA
>JAYVFW010000440.1:0-3153 GCA_043772715.1 Phormidesmis sp.
TTGTTCAGGAGACGCATAGCCCGGTTTGCCTACGAGCGTTTGACTACTAGCGGCGGGTTGAGCGAGCTTATTTGCTAGCGCTTTGACCACCCCAAAATCAATCAAGACGGGCTGTTGATCGGTCGATCGTAAAATAATATTGTCTGGCGCAATGTCTCGATGTACAATTCCGGCGCTGTGAATGTAAGTCAACACAGGCAAAATCTGATGCAGTAGTTGCAGAATTTCTGTCTCGCTAAAGCCTTGCCCCAAACGAGCATCCATCAAGGCTTCGTAGGTGGTGCCTTCGATGTAGTCTTGGGCGAGAAACAGGAGTTCTCGATCGAGATAATGCACGCGAAACATTTCTCGAAAGCGCGGAATTTGCGGATGGCGAAGTTGATAAAGTACGCCTGCTTCTCGCGTAAACAAATCTTCTGCTTTTCGCAGATTGGCAGCGCTTTGATCCTGGGGGGCAAATTCTTTGAGCACACAGAACTCGTTAAAGCGATTGGTGTCGATCGCCAGATAGGTTCTGCCAAATCCTCCTTGTCCCAACACGCGCTCGATGCGGTATCGGTTTTGAATCACGGTGCCATCAGGAAGCGGTGAGTGCATAGCAGTGGGGCGAACAGATAGTCCAGTATTTTAAGCGATCAACCAGAATTGCGCCCTACAAATCTACCATCCCCCTCGCGAAAATCAGCCGATTATAGGCAGTTTGGCGATCGGCTCTTTCAGCCCTTGAAACTAGTTGTGCGCTGAATGTTAGACAATCAGTGAAGATGGATCAATCACAACGTCACTTTTTTAACCCGTGAATCGTCGAGAACTTCTCAAACACCTACTTCAAACCTCCGGCGGGTTGATTGCAGTTAGCGTATTAGGCGGCTGTCAATCAAAGTCGATCGACCCGCTCTTTCTCTTGAGTTTGATGAACCCAGAAACCTCTTTGCCTGATCACCTGATCACGCCGCTAGAGGAGTTTTACGTTCAGTCTTATGCGCTGCCTTCTACGGTTAAAGCTGACAAGTGGCAGCTCAAAATCAAAGGAGCCGTCGAAACGCCTTTAACTCTGACGCTTCAAGACGTTCTGCAAGCGCCTCAAGAAGACTTTCACCTGACAATGGAGTGCATCGGCAATCCTGCTGGCGGTAACCTGATCGGCAATGCGCTTTGGACAGGAACTCCGCTCCTGACCTTTTTGAAGCAGGCGGGCGTTCGCTCAGATGTTCAAGAATTTGCTCTAAAAGGAGCCGATTGGTATGAGACGACTCTGCCTGTAGATGACGTAATGCGTGCTGATGTGCGCTTAGTTCATCGCATGAATAAAGAGTCTCTGACGGCTGCTCACGGCTATCCGATGCGGCTGATTGTGCCAGGGCATTATGGACAAAAACAGCCCAAGTGGATTGTTGAAATTGAGGCAATCACAAAGCCTAAAACGGGATTTTGGGAAAATCAAGGCTGGTCAAACACCGCAGAAATTTCGACTCATGCACTAATGCGACAAGTGCAAGAGACTCGCGTGTGGAATCGTCAGAATCAAGTCAACGTCAGTCGAGACGGAGAAACAGGCTGGCAAAAAGGAGTTTTGTTGGCGGGTGTTGCGCTCGATCGCTCCAGTCCGATCGACGCGATCGAGGTCAGCACCGACAATGGCGTTTCCTGGAATCCAGCCAACCAAAATCGCCCCGATTCGCCTCATGAATGGACGCTGTGGCGCTATCTCTGGAAACCTCAACAGCCTGGAAAATATATATTATTAGCGCGGGCGAAGTCCGATCGACAACAGCAACCGCTAGAAGATGCCAACGGTAAAGATGGCAGTTCGGGAATTCTCAAAATCCAGGTCACATTGCAGACTTAAGAGATTATCTACCCGAGTTGGGGTTGTACAATGCTTGAAAATTCAGTTAGTAATGTTCCTACATCAAATGAGTAACAGCGACGAGCTTAAGAACAAAGTCCAAGCTTGGATAGAAGGGCAAGGCTATCCTCTTGAAATGAGGGTGGCTAGTGCTCTCATTGAATCGGGTTTTGAAGTTAGGCAATCTTCTTTCTATAGTGATCCTGAAAGCAATGAAATAAGAGAAATCGATATCATTGGTAACTCTACTGAGATCATGGATGTTTTTGATATCTACTTTGTGATCGAGTGCAAATCTGCTTCAAAGCCTTGGATTTTGTTAACGTCTGAAAATACCTTCGTAAATTACAACACATATCTTGCCTACTGTCTGTATTCTGAATTTGGGAGAACCCGATTCATTGATAAAACTATGCTAATTCGTAATCTAGGAGAAGCGCTTACTTGGTTTGCTAAGAAAGGTCGCAATGGATATGCCATCACTGAAGCATTTACATCTAACGTTGATAATACATACAAAGCTGCTATGGGTGTTTTGAAAGCTTCGGTAGCTTTAAAGGCTTTGGCGGATCAGAGAGAACGAAAACCTTTGACATTTATTTTCCCAGCAATTATACTGTATGGCTGTCTATTCGAGAGTTACCTAGATGCTGCGGGTAAGTTAGTCGTTGATGAAATTGAGAAAGGCTTCCTACATTTTCCTCGAAAAATTAGCGAAGTAAAAGGAACAACTATTTGTGTTTTCACTCTCAATTATTTACCTCAGTTTATTGTGGAAGCCAAAAGGATGACTACGGAGATAAAGGAACTATTTTCAGATGTCACTCTGGACACTTATTTGTCGAAAGAGTAATGCTGCTGATGTTGCCAGAAGGCTAACACGGGGTTAGAGCAGAGGTTGAGAAATTTTTCGTCTATGTCTCAATCTCTGTCACCTGAAGTCTTAGAGCAAGCTGTTAAGCAGCTACCGGCTAATAGCGTTTTAACAACACTGACCTCCAAGCCAAAATTGGCGATAATGATAGAAATGCTCTTGAGATGTGAAATGCCTTATGACTACTCGGCTAGAAGTTGAATCGGCTATCAAACAATTACCAGAAGATGAAGTTCGCGATCTTGCAAAGTGGCTTCAAGAATATCTCGATGAAAGATGGGATCAGCAGATTGAAGCAGATTTAGCATCAGGAAAATTAGATCGCCTCATTGCTCAGGCAGAAGCAGATATTGCAACGAAAGTTTTTTGAGTTAGCTCGTTGTGACAAGCAAGCTCAAAACCTAAGTAATGGTCATGGCACTGTCGTGCC
>JAYVFW010000441.1:0-29516 GCA_043772715.1 Phormidesmis sp.
GATCTGGGATGGTATTGCAGCCGAGCAAGCTTACCCTGATCTAACAGAGACACAAAAGCGTGAGCTTGATTATCGGATCGATGACTGTGAGATGAACCCCGACAATGTGCTGACATGGGAGGAAATCAAAGCATCGATTAAAAGACAGGGATGAATTACGCCCTAGCGTTTCGCCCAGAAGTTCGTGAAGAGCTTAATGAAACTTACATCTGGTACGAAAGACAGCAACTAGAACTTGGGGATGAGTTTCTGGATTGTGTAGACGAAAGGCTCAATCAAATTTGCTTAATGCCAGAGTCTTATCCAATTGTGTACCGTGATATCCGACGGGCAGTCGTTAGGCGCTTTCCCTATGCTGTGTACTACCGGGTTGTATCGAGTCGGGTAGTTGTGACAGCAATTTTTCACGGTCGGCGAGATCCCAAGTCGTGGCAGACGCGAACCTAATAAACTCTGATGATCTCGCATCAAACTAACAAATCTTTTCTAACTAAATGCAGCGATCGGACTGCTTCAATCACAAATTCTGCTCGATTCCAAACCACGTCGAGGAAATAAACCTTCACAGTATGATGGTTAGAAGCACCTCAGTCCAGTGTGCCGATTTATGAACTACCAAGACATCATCACAATTGAGCCTGGGAAACGCAGCGGCAAGCCTTGTATTCGGGGAATGCGAATCACAGTGTATGACATCTTAGAATATTTGGCGAGTGGCATGACCGAAGCGGAAGTGTTAGAAGATTTTTCTGAACTTACGTCAGAAGACATCAAAGCTTGTCTTGCGTTTGCGGCTGATCGCGAGAAAAAGCTATTTGTAGCATCGCTGTGAAACTGCTACTAGATGAAAACTTATCCGATCGGATTATTCATAGAATCATTGATCTATATCCCAATTCTGAACACGTCAAAACCCTGGCATTGACCAATACAGACGACAAACTTATATGGGACTACGCAAAAGCGAATAATTTTGTGATTGCTTCCAAAGATTCTGATTTTCATCAGCGCAGTTTACTTTATGGTCATCCGCCTAAGTTTGTTTATCTTCGGATCGGCAACAGTTCAACGTCAAAGATTGTTCAGATTTTGAGAGACAACTTTGACACCATTATTCAGTTTGGAGATAGAGAAGCAGAAAGTATTTTGGTGTTGGCATAGCATGGAGCCGTCTCATTCCGTTGCGCCCCAATGATGGTCTTGGCTCAAACTAACAAATCTTTGCCAACTAGACGCAGCGATCGCCCCATTTTCGCCTTCGACACACTGACTGACTGCTTGTAGCTAGCAATACTGATTGCTAGCTGCCCTGCAACCTGCCCATATCTCAGCCACTCAGAGAATTGATAGACTATTAAATATGGAATTTGGAGGTCAAGACGGATGTCAAAAGACTCCCCAATGATTAGCGTATCTCCTGAAATAATGGGCGGCACTCCAGTTTTCGCGGGCACTAGAGTTCCCGTGCAGACGCTTTTGGATTATCTCAAAGCAGGAGAATCGATCGACGACTTTTTAGATGGATTTCCAACTGTGACCAGAGAGCAAGTCATCGCCCTACTAGAAGAAGCAGGAAAACAGCTTATTGATGCGGTGGCGTAGTGTGAGGCTTTTGTTGGATGAGTGCTTTGATTGCTGGACTGGATCTTTGATACGATCGCCCCATTCCTACCTGAGCAACACACAAACCGATCGCCTCCCACCCGCTAGAATTAAGTCTCTATCGTTTCTAACCAAATTCTTTGTTATCTCAACCGTTGAAAGTGGTCGTGATTGGAGGAGGAGCGGCTGGCTTCTTTGGCGCGATCGCCTGTGCCCAAACTAACCGTAGCGCTGATGTGACGCTGTTAGAAGCGAGTCGTCAACCGCTCACCAAAGTGCTCGTGTCGGGGGGCGGACGCTGCAATGTCACCCATGCTTGTTTTGATCCGGCAATTCTGGTGCAGAACTATCCCAGGGGTGGCAAAGCGCTGCGGGGAGCATTTAGTCAGTTTCAAGCTAAAGATACGGTCGAGTGGTTTACGGCGCGAAACGTCAAGCTCAAAACCGAAGCAGACGGGCGAATGTTTCCGATTACAGACAATTCTGCCACGATCGCTCACTGTCTAATTCAGCAAGCTCAAGACGCTGGAATTAATGTTTGTCTGGGAGCCAGCGTTAAATCAGTCGTCAAAAAAGACGACGCTTTTGAGATTGAGTTGCGATCGGGTGAAGTTCTCAACGCCGATCGACTGTTAATTGCGACGGGCAGCAATCCCCAAGGCTATCAGATTGCCAAAGAGTTGGGACATACGATCGAGCCGACTGCCCCTTCTCTGTTTACGTTTAATTTGACGGACGATCGTCTAGAAGATTTGTCAGGAATTGCCGTCGATCCGGTGCGGTTACGATTGCAGGTAGGAGACACCAAACTAGAGCAAACTGGAGCGTTGTTGGTGACACACTGGGGCTTGAGCGGCCCTGCGGTGCTGAAGTTGTCTGCGTGGGGAGCAAGAGTTCTCCACGAGCATCGTTATCAAGCCACGCTGGTGATTAACTGGTTGCCCAAGCAAAACCCAGAAGCGCTGCGGCAAGAATTGCTGGCCGTGAAATCGCAATTGCCGAGACGGGCGATCGGGTCGAGTTGTCCGGTGCTGTTGCCGCGTCGCTTGTGGGAAAAGCTCACGGCTACTGTCGGCATTGATAAAGAAACTCGTTGGGCAGAACTCTCAAATAAAACGCTCAATTTGCTGATTCAAGAACTGACTCAAGGTAAATACACCATTAATGGGAAGGGTGTGTTTAAAGAAGAATTCGTCACTTGTGGCGGCGTGAATCTTAAAGAAGTCAATTTCAAAACGATGGAGAGTCGCTGCTGTCCGGGGCTTTATTTGGCGGGTGAAGTGTTAGACATTGATGGCGTTACGGGCGGGTTTAACTTCCAAAGCGCTTGGACGACGGGCTATATTGCAGGGCAAGCGATCGCAAAAGATTCTCTAGTAGTAACAGAACAGCGATCGTGATTTAGCGTGAGTGCGATATCCTGAGATTTAACTTCAAGACTTGACCCGATTAGTAACTAAGTTGATCGACAAAGCAGCGTAAGGCAAATTGGAAGGCGAACACTATGTGGAGCGAAGCTAACGCCAATGACGCAAGCCAAACCCCGATTTAGAACGATTGAGGAATATCTTGACTATGACGATGGCACTGACACCCGTTATGAACTGGTTAATGGGGAGTTAGTCGAGATGGGTGCTGAAAGTACGTTGAATACTCAGATTGCTGTTTTTCTCATTGCAGCTTTTTTGCAACTGGGCATTTCCCATAGTCGATTGGGAATCAAGCAGCAAATTTCTGTCAGTAGCAGCGAAGTCACCGCTAGAGAGCCTGACTTGATAATTCATTCAGAAGAATCTGCGATCGCCATCAGTGGTCAGAAGCAAGCTCTACTCACTTTTGAAATGCCTACCCCGTCGCTGGTGATCGAAGTCGTCTCACCAGGGAAACCAGGCAGCGATAACTACAATCGTGACTATGTTGAAAAACCGAAGGAGTATGCAGCGCGAGGCATTCCTGAGTTTTGGCAGATTGACCCAGATAGAACAGTAGTGGTAGTGCTGACTCTCAAGGATGAGGCTTATCAGTCGAGAGAGTTTCGAGGGGGCAATCAAGTTGTCTCTGTCATGTTTCCTGACTTGCAACTGATGGCTGATCAAATCTTGAGGGCAGGAAAATGATAAAACGCAAAGCGGCTATCTCAAAGCAAGCGATCGCTACCCTGCACGATCGGGTGTCACTGATTGAAGTTGCCACGCCGCTTTTACTCGATACTTTATTGTCTAATCCACGAACTGCGCCGTTTATTCTGACACGATTGGATGACCTGACGGCGATCGTGGCACCCGGCAAACTCGACGAATTATTAGAACGCCTTAAAAAGTTGGGGCAACTCCCCAAAGTGCTGTAGGAGGTGGTAATGAGTTCTTTGCGATTTGATGCCTATCTGACTCAGCTATCGCAGCCGATCGTCCAAGACATGGCGAAGTCTTGGGGGTTTCAAGGCAAGCAAACGTCTAAAAGTGAGTGCATTGCGGCGATCGCTCGTGGGCTAAAAGACGCAAAGCAGATTCAGCAATTAATCGCCGAGTTAAAGCCTTATGCACGACTGGCATTAGAGCTTGCAAAAGCCCAAGGCGGTAAGGTTTCGGTTCGCACGGTGATGATCACGGCAGCGCTGTTGGGAGTCGAGCAGCCCGATCTCACCAATAAATTTGGCAACGAAGCGATCGCTTACGCCCACGAGTTGATTCGTAGTGGTATGTTTATCGCGACTCATTCGATCGATGGCTATTATGGCTATGGGTTAAATTTTGAACAACTGATCTCGGATGAACGACTTCTAGAACAGGTTGGCGCACCTCACTTTCCGACCTTAGATCTCAAAGAAACCACTGCGCCCAAAATTTCTTCTTATCGTCGCCCTGCCAGTGTGGTGTTGACGATTTTGGGCTTTATGCAAGCAGTCTCAGGGTTAGGAGGTCTGAAGCTAACTAAATCGGGCACTCCTCAAGTCAATAGTCTCCGCAAGTTGATGAAGGCGCAGCGCTGGGAAGAAGACGGCACCGAAATCGATGGGTTTTGGTTTCCGCAACCGACGATCGCCCTAACAGCAGCGAGTGTCTATTCAGGAATTTTGACTACCCACAGGGACGACACTCAGCTAGAGCTAGCTGCGCCGATCGAAACTTTTGCCAATCGTCCTTACCCGGTTCAGATCAGTCAACTGTTGGTAGGGTTTAGCGTCGCGGCTGAATGGACTGAATGGAAAGCCAGCAGTTTTTTTGATGCCAGCAGCTATATTGAGGCGCGTCAGATTTTATTGCTGGTGCTAAAGCTGTTGCCGTCTGATCAATCTACCTGGTTTAACCTCAATGATTTAGAAAAATTCCTGTTTGATCGCATCGGCGATCGCTTCTCGCTGACTGGGTTTATTCCCTCGCAATTTCGGGCACCGGGAGTTGATCCCGAAGAAAGCGTTAAACGCTGGAAAGAACGACAGCGTAAAGAATGGCAGCAACGCGAAAAACACTGGCTGCGCTACGCCTTATCAACGTGGCTATATTTGTTGGGAATCGTTGAATTAGGCTGGAACTCACGATCGGAATTCTCGAATCAAAATGAGGCGATCGAGAGTTTTAGAATCACTGAGTTAGGGCAAATGATTTTGCATCCCGAGTTGGCTGCATCGTTTGTTGAAAAGGCTCCGCAACCTGCGTGGATTGTGCAACCCAACTTTGAGCTTTTGGTCTATGTCGATGAAGTCGCCCCGTCGCAAATGATTTTTCTCGATCGCTATGCCGATCGTCTCGACATTCAGCAGCACACCGCCCACTATCGCCTGACTCGCGAGTCAGTTTATCGAGGCTTAGAGCGCGGCGGATCGCTAGAAGAATTTCTTACCGCACTGCGAACTGGGGCAAAGGTTCCGGTGCCGCAAAATGTAGAAATCGACCTTCAGCAATGGGGAGGATTGCGAGAACAAATCACTCTCCGCCGCGAAACGCAGATGATTGAGTTTGCAGATCATCAAGCAATGCAAACGGCAATGAATCAGGGATTGAGTGGCAAAATTTTGGGCGATCGCTTTCTGCTAATCGATCAAAACACGCCAGCGATCGACGCATTGATCAAACAAAAAATCCGCTATGATCAGCCGTTAAGTCGCTGCTTAAAAATCGGTGAAACCGGAGCGGTAACGCAAGTCAAGTCAGTCGAGGATCTGCTGTTAGAAACGCAGCTACAGCGATGGATGGAGAAGGGTTCAGACAACACTTGGGCACTGACTCAAGCCAGTGTCGCTAAAGCGGCGCAAGTGGGCAACAAAGCCAGTGATATTCTTGACTTTTTAGAAGCCAGACGCACCGACGAATTGCCGCCCTTGTTAAAAGTGGCGTTAACTGCCTGGGCAGGTCGTCCACCTACGCTTGAAATGGCAGAAATTATCGTTTTGCGCTGCACCAATTGGGAGGTATTTGACGCGATCTCTCGCAGTGAAATCCTACGATCGCGGTTTGTTGCTCGACTGTCTCCCGATTTATTGCTGGTCGATCGCTCTCAGCTTAAAAAGCTTAAACAAGATCTGGAGTGGTTGGGCATTCAACCGCTTGAGCAGTTGCGAATGGATTGAATTAGGTCAAGATCCTCACCTTATTTCAGGGGAACGATCATCACAGTCCATTCATTAGGGAAAGTATCGGTAAATCTCTCTTCGATGCAATACACGAGCAAAAGCGATCGTTTCCTCGATCTTGAACAAGCCAACCCCATAATCACCGACGCGAATCCGGTACGCATCGTCAAAACCCTTGAGCTTTTTCAAATTGTTGATTTCTCCCAGATATAGTAGATCGGGGAATCTCTTCAAACACGAGCGCGTTAATAGCTTCAAAGCCGGGTGTGCTTTTGAGCGCTCTCAAATCCTTTAGAAAGCTGGGTAAATATTCAACCTTCACTCGGCTGCCATTTCCTTGAGTGCTTCCTCTAAGCTTAAAGGAGTTTCGTCACGAACCTCAGCCATTGCGCGGTAAAGCCCTTCATCTTCAAGCGCTTCAATCAATCTCTGATAATCTGCAACATCAATGACGACTTTGCGGATGTGCCCCTCAGCATCGGTAATGAACTCTTGTGCAAAGGGATAGTCTTTAGCTTGAGCGTTCATTCACTTTGTTTCTCTAGCAATCCATCAATTTTAGTCTGTAAACGATTGTGCATCACCGTCTACAATACAACCAGAATCAAAAAACTTTAGCACTACCTATGGTGTCTGATGAAACAGACAATAGAAATTTCAGATGATCTCGCTCTGCTGATTCAGAGCCATTTACAAAAAAATCCAGACCTCACGATATCAGATTTGATTCAAGAAGCGTTGGCACCAAAACTTGGGTCAGAACCTTTAGAAAAGGATTCTGTAGTGAGTGAAGTTGCGGCTCCACAATCTAACCAGGTTGAGAAATTTATGGCGTTATCAGGAATCGTTAAACAGGCACTGCGCCATTCTGATGAACGTGCAGAGGATTACGATTGAAGCAAATTGTTTTAGATGCAGGAGCGTTAATTGCCCTGTTCTATGAGAACGATCGCTATCATGCAGAAGCAGAACTTGGATTTCGTCAGCTTTTTCAGCAGAAAACGACCCTTTTGATACCACTTCCAATTCTCTTTGAGGTCTATAAGTGGTTGCTAAATCATCAACGCTATGAGATCGCTTGCGATGTACTGACGCTCATGCTGGATGTTCTGCAACCTGTTTTTCTCGCTCAATCTGATCTGCTAACGCTACAGCAAATGATCCAGTCATTACCAGGTTGGAGTGGGAGTTTAGAGGATGCATCTGTGATTCACATTGCTCAACGTTGTCGTTGCCCAGTTTGGACGATGAACTACCGAGACTTTGGCACAATTCAAGATCTACAGTTTTGGACACCTGAACAAAAGTAGAAGGGAAATGCTGATTCTGCAACACTCAAAATTGCTCGATCGGAAGCAGACATGACCCCTCGCCAAGCTATAGTCTGAATTTTGATTCACAATGACTCGTTTATCCCAAAATTATCCGCTCCTTTTGTTTAAAGAAAGCCGGATTATTCTCCGTCTCGCCATTCCAGTGATGGCGGCTCAAGTCGGGCAAAATTTGATGACGTTTGTAGACACTGTGATGGTGGGACACTATAACGCTCAACATCTCGCCGCGATCGCCGCCGGAACAATGTTGGTTTTCCCGCTTCAAGTGTTTGCGAATGGCGTTTTAATGGCGCTATCTCCGATCGTGGCTCAGTTTTATGGATCAGGTGAACGACCCGCGATCGCTGCCTATGTGCGCCAAGGTCTTTATTTGAGCCAGTTGATCGCGCTTCCGGTTGTCTTGATCGTTCGGCATCTTTCTCCCGCGCTCGGTTGGATGGGCATGGAGCCAGGTGTCGTCGCGATCGCAGATGGTTATATCAAAGCGATTGGCTGGGGGCTTCCGGCAGCGTTTGCGTTTATGGCACTGCGTCTTTTCAACGAAGGCATCGCCGTTATGAAGCCCGGAATGTATTTCACACTGGTGGCGCTGGGGTGCAACATTGTCGGTAACTCAGTGCTGATTTACGGTCGGTTTGGCTTGCCAGAACTCGGAGCCGTAGGAGCTGGGTGGTCAACGGCAGCATCGTGGTGGATTATGTTTGGCTGTATGAGCGTCTATGTCGTGATCAATCGTCAGCTTAAACCCTTTAATCTACTAGAGCAATTTGACCGACCCAACGCGAGAAAACTCTTAGAACTGCTGAAAGTAGGAACTCCGATCGGGTTGAGCCTGATTCTAGAAGTGGGGATGTTTGCTCTGACCACGCTGCTGATCGGCGGGCTAGGAACCAACGTTTTAGCCGGACATCAGGTGGCACTTAACGCTGCTGCGATGACGTTTATGGTGCCATTGGGGTTGGCGATCGCCACGAGCGTTCGAGTTGGGCAGTTAGTCGGGCAAGGCAATCTTTCAGACGCACAATTTAGCGGCTTGACGAGCCTCGTGATTTCGGTAGCGATTATGACGAGTGCGTCTCTGGTGCTGGTCTGCTTTCCGATGGCGATCGCCGGACTTTACACTAACGATCCGCAGGTGAAAGCGATCGCAGTCCAATTGCTGATGATGGCGGCAATTTTTCAGATTTTTGACGGGCTGCAAGTCGTGGCGATCGGCGCACTGCGCGGTTTAAAAGACACGCGGATGCCCATGTTGTTTAACCTAATTTCTTATTGGGTGGTGGGGCTGCCGATCGGCTATTGTCTCGGCATTATTGGTCCCTTTGGCGCTCAGGGATTGTGGGCAGGCTTCATCGCCGGACTTTTGATGTCTGCCTGCTTAAACACCACGCGGTTTTTTCGGTTGACCAGAAACGTTTAGGAACGTGGATTTATTAAGGTGCAACTTCTCGCCCTCTCCCTAAAGAGTTACGGTGTACACACAAGTCTTTGTCGCTCGTTTGGGTCGGCTTCAGCCCCCTCTAAATCCCCTATTCTGGGGGACTTTGAAACTGGAGTCTTGGCTCAAAGTCCCCCACTAGTGGGGGATTTAGGGGGCAAAAGTCTCGGCGATGACAAATCAGAAGACTTTTACAGGTTATCTAATCCACGATTCGGCGTTGCTGAATGCAGATATGAATTGCCCTCATTCCCAACCCTTCTCCCTAGGGGGAAGGGAGCCAGAAGTCTTGGTCCCTCTCCTTGGGGAGAGGGCTAGGGTGAAGGCAATTCTGACGGTTCATAGCTAGATTCAGCAACGCCCACGATTCTTAGCAGGGGCAGTTTAAGCGTGAAAGTGGCTCCTTGTCCTTCTCCGATGCTATCAGCTTCAACGGTGCCGCCGTGGGATTCTATTAGTTGCCGAACGATCGCTAACCCCAACCCCAATCCACCAAAATGCCGAGTCGTGGCGCTATCGGCTTGTCGAAAAGACTCAAACACAAACGGCAAAAACTCAGGCACGATCCCCTTTCCGGTGTCGCTGACTTGAATTTGAGCGTAATCATCAGCGATCTGCTTTAAGTCAACAAAGATTTGTCCTCCAGCAGGCGTAAATTTGATGGCATTTGACAAAAGATTCCAGACCATTTGCTGAAGGCGGTTTGCGTCTCCTGACACCCAGATCGGCAGCGATGGCGGCTCAAATTTAACCGCGATCGTCTTGGCTTGAGCCGCTAATTGCAGCGTGTCGATCGCCGATCGCATCGTCATGTTCAGATCAACATCGGCAATGGTCAAGCTGAGTTTGCCCTGCACAATTCGCGAAATATCTAATAAGTCGTCAATCAGTTGCGTCTGCAATATTGCATTGCGCTCGATCGTTTCCAGCGCTTGCTCGGTTTTTGCAGGGTCAAAGGTGCGCGATCGCAGCAGTTTTGACCAGCCTAAAATTGGGTTGAGCGGAGTCCGCAATTCGTGAGAAAGAACGGCTAAAAATTCATCTTTCATGCGGTTAGCAGCTTCGGCTTGGACACGGGCTTGCTGCTCACGGACAAGCATTTGGGTACGGTTTTCTTCGGCTTGTTGGCGCTCTAGCTCGGTCGCAATTCGGAGGGCAAAAATCGTCAGCAGCGACTCAGCAACTTGCACATTTTCTAAAGGTTTGCCATCCATCACGCTTAATAACCCGATCGCAGCACCCGTTGAGTCAAAAAAGGGAATGGCAATATAACTTTCGATATTCAGAGGAGCTAATAAGGGTGCGTCAGGAAACTGCGCTTGGACTCGATGCGGATAGCAGCAAATCGCGCGTTTTTCGATCACGGTTTTGCACGGCGTGTCTTTGAGTAAATAGTCAAAATTTTCTCTAATTTCACCCTGAGCGCAGACCGCGATCGTTTGAATGGCTTCGTTTTTGTGGTCAACCACTAACCCAATAAAGGCATAGTCAACGTTTAAAACTTTGGCAAAGTGCTGCACGAGCGCCTGAAAGAATGCGTTGCCCGTCACCGCCGAAACGCCGTGGGTGACCGTCAGCAAAGCAGCATCAGTTTGAGCAATTTTTTGGGCGGCAAGCCGTAGCTCTAGCCCATCGACCACCATTGCGGCAAGATCCGTCAGCGTCGCTTTTTGGGCATCGCTCAACGCTTCTCGCGGGTTGCCATCTAGCAAACAAAGAGTGCCCAGGTTATAGCCATCATGAGTTACCAGGGGCGCACCTGCATAAAAGCGAACGCCCGGTTCACTCACTGCAAACGGGTTGCAGGCAAAACGATCGTCTTTGCGAGTGTCAGGAACGATCAGAATCTCGTTGGAGAGCAACACAAAATTGCACATTGAATCGCGCCGTGGCACTTCGCAGAGATTAAACCCATAGCTCGACTTAAACCAGGCACGAGATTGGTCTAATAATGAAACCAGCACGATCGGCATATCAAACAGCCGTGCCGCGAGGGTTGTGATCCGATCGAACGCGACCTCGGTTGGGGTATCAAGAACGTGATATCGCCGCAAAGCTTCCAATCGTTCGGCTTCGTTGGCGGGGAGGGGAACTGAGGGCAAACGATCGGGAAGCGGCGCGTCAATCATTTAGACAAGTCAGATCAATGTGACGGTTAACACTACTTATTATCCAACCACAGATAGAAGCCCCTATCTACCGAGAGAACGATTCCACCTAAAGTGAGCCTAGTTTTCGGCAAGACAGTGCCTAAATTCAGTTCTTGACCTGTTTACTGACAGGTTTTGCAGGCGACTGAGCCACCTGCAACGCTTTTACTAGATCTGCCATCGAGGTTTCTAACTGAGTGCCTGCATCCATCGCCACCCATCCTTCAGTGGTCAACTGCCGAAACTCAAAGTGCAAGTGAGGCCCCGTTGAGGCTCCGGTGCTGCCAACCCGCCCGATCACCATTCCTTGCTGCACTAAATCTCCCGGCTTGACGAAGATCTCTGATAAGTGACCATAGAGCGTCTGCTGAGTGCCTTGGTTGTGGTTGATCGCTACCGCCAGTCCATATCCACCAAACAGGTCGGCAAACGCCACTTGACCTGCATAGGCTGCCAAAACGGGCGTTCCCATCGGTGCGCCTAGATCGGTGCCAGAGTGAAAGCGACTGTTACCTGTGATCGGGTGAACGCGCCAGCCAAAAATAGACGTGATCGCAGAGGGAATCGAGAGCGGAAAGATCAATCGAATGTTGCCATTGCCGAGATGGGCAGGAGGTCGAACCGTGCGGTTGTAGTAGTCGCGGACAGTGCTATATTCTCGCCCGATCACTGTCGTGCCACCCGGACTCGAACTCCAGCCAACGCCCCTTGACGAAACGCTGACAGAACCTAAATGCACCGGAGCCGCATTGCTGGGCGCACTGACTCGATCGACCTGCACGACCTCAGCCACAGGTGCCGGGTGATGACGCTCAGTTGCCCCAACGCTGTAATTCGTGCGATCGATAAACAAATCTCCACTCTCGACGGGAGCGATCGCGCTTGGTGTTACCACCGGAGCCGCCAGTTCGGGGGCAGGCTCTGACGAGGTAAGAACGGCTGGGTCAGATGGAGCAAGTTCCAGAACGGATGTTTGAGTTTGAGCGAGGGTTATGCCACTGCCCAAAAAGCCTGAACTGACCACACAACCGAGTCCGCACAGCAAAAGATAACGCTGATATCGTTTTTGAACGGTGGAAGCGGACGTTTTAGGATGAGTCATGGGGCAATCCTCAAGGACATAAGGGAAATGGCTGGCACTTAATCTCTTAACAAGGTTTCTAAAAAATTAAGCCTCTTTATACAAACACGACGTTTTTTATAAGTTATGCCTAATTCAATGTCTTTTAGTTTATTGTGCCTTGAACTTATGCGATCGCAGCCAAAAAACTCGCAGCGATTAGAATTACTAATCTTCGCTCCTGCTGATTGAATGACTCATCTAGCGGACAGCGATGTTGCTAACGGCTCGTTGCAGTTGGGCAAGAGAGAGGTTATAGCCAATAATGGCACTAACCCGGTTGCCTTCTGCACGAGTCAAATCTGTTTCTGCGTTGATCACATCGGTTTGGGTTCCCACACCCGCTTGAAAGCGCAATCGGGCTAGTCGTAGAGCTTCGGCTGCCTGACCGAGAGCTGTGGTCGTGGTGGCAATGTTGGCGCGGTTTGCCTGCAAATTGGTGTAGGCTTGCTCAACCTGAAAGCGGACATTATTGCGGCTTTGGGCGAACCGAGTTTCGGCAATTTCTTTATTTCGCTCTTGCTGGGCGGCGCGGGCTTGAGCGGCTCCGCCATCAAAAAAGTTCCATTGAGCTTGCAGTGCTAGGGTGTAGCCATTTCCTACGTCCTTGACGGGTGCCTCAAAACTCTTGAGCAAGTTATAGCTAGCCGTCGCACTAACAGTCGGACCTAACGCTGCCAGCGCGGCGCGGCGCTGTTGCTCACTGACCTCTCGCTGCACTAATTGCGTTTCTAGTTCAGCCCGATTTTTATAAGCCAGAACGATCGTGTCTTCGATCGGCAATCCCCAAGTGCCCGCAGGCTGCACGGGGTCAGACGTTGAAACGTTGATTGACTCTGGTAAACTCAGTCGCGAAACCAGTTGACGACGGTTAATGCCTTGAGTCGCGGTCGCGTTGGTGAGTTGCTGTTGAGCATTGGCGAGTTGAACCTGCGATCGCAGCACGTCAAACCGAGTGCCTAACCCGGCTCGCTCTTGCGCCTGCGTGTCACTCAAACTTCTTTGGGCATTAACGACGGCTGCCTGATTGATTCGCACCTGTTCATTGGCGTTTTGTAAATTGTAATAGTCAGTTGTAGTGTCGAGCCGTAACTGCTCGCGAGTCTGCTCAACCGCTAACTCAGCAGCTCTTACCAACCGTTCTGCGGCTTTTCTTTGGGCACTGTTTCGACCCGATGTAAAAACGTCATAGCTGAGTTGAATCGCTCCACTCAGGCTGGTGCTAGGCGGGTTGCTGCTAGAAGCCCCAAATAGCTGAGATTGCGGTGATTGGGCTTGCACCCTGGCGTTAATGTCACCCGATGCACTCTGAGAGCGATTTAAACTAGACTGAAGCCCCACTGTGGGATAGAGCGTGGCTTGGGCTTCGCGCAGCGCTGATCGACTGCTTTCTAGCTGAAGTCTAGAAACCTGAAGGTCACGGTTATTGCGCTCTGATAGCTCGATCGCTTGCTGCAAGCTAATCAGTTGAGTTCCGGCTAGGCGCACCTCTTCGGGGCGAGTCGGAAACAACAGCGGATTGGCAGGTGAATTGAGGTAGGCAGGGGCAGGCGTTGGGTCAGATTTAGAAGTTGTGGGCGTAGGGGCTGGCGTGGTGGTCGCTGGGGGTTGGGGAGATGATGCGGGAGGATTAGAAGGAGGAAGCGGAGTCGATCGCGGCGGCGTGACAGGCTTAGGAGTCTGAGCAACGGCTGATGGAGTCTTTTGTGGCTCGTTGGCAAAAACCTCGACGATTTTGGCACCTTCAAAGGACGGTTGGGCGATCGGTGGCTTCGTTTCTGACTGGGGCTTTTTCGCCTGAGCTAAGAGGGAGGGCATTTTTTTGGCACGTTCAGCCGAGACTTTCTGCATACTGCCCCCGAAGGTTTGGACAATTCTGACGATCGTCGTGGGTTTGGTAGGGGTCAAAGCCGCTTCATTCTCAAAAGTGGCGGCGATCGTTTTTAGGTCAGGCGACTTTGTAGTGAGTTTAGAGCTTTTCTGGGGCTGACCAGAAGGCGATGTCTGTGAGTAAGCTGCACCCACAGAGCCAAAGGCGATCAAAGCTCCCACACCCACTTGAATTAAATGAAGAAACATTTTCATACGGTTGGTTAGCCCACAGACTAAAGAAACTGGCTTTACAGACGGGTTGAGACTGAATTTAAGGAGCCTATCTCTCCCAGCGATAAATTTCAGATCGACAACCTTAAGCAGGATAACGCTTGTGCTGTCGATCAACCAAACGATTTAGCTTAATTGCGTCCTAAATTTATAGGTGCTAATTGCCAGTAGAGCGACTGCAAAAGCCGTTAGTGCGATCGCTTCGGGGTAAAGCACCTCTAACCCGTTGCCCTTGAGGAGAATCCCCCGAACAACCTTGACATAGTGCCGCAGCGGGTTAAACAGCGACAAGATCTGAAAAAATCGCGGCATACTCTCAATGGGCGCGATCGCCCCTGACAGTTGGATCAGCGGCAAATTGATAAAAAACGAAGTGAGAATCGCTTGCTGCTGGCTCCGCGAAACGGTGGCTAAGAGAAATCCGATCCCAATGCCCACGCAGATATAGAGTCCTGAGAAGCTCATAAATAAGAAAAAGTTCCCGCGAAAGGGGACGTGAAAGACCAACGTGGCAACGGTCACCGCTAGCATAACTTCTCCTAACAGCAAGACAAATAGCGGCACCACTTTTGCCAAAATGATCTCCCAAGCGGCGGCTGGAGTCATTAACAATTGCTCTAACGTGCCCGCATCTTTTTCTCGCACGATTGCTGATGTGGATACAAGTGAGCTACCTAAATTCAGCACCAGCCCCAAAACTCCGGGGACGATAAACCAGCTAGAAATCAATCCTGGATTATAGAGAATGGTGGCTTGAGTCTCGATCGCCACCGAGTTTTGAGGAGCTAATTGCTGACTAAAGTGATTAATGATCTGTGCAGCGTAACCACTTGCAATTCCGGCAGTGTTGGCATCGACCGCATCGATTAGAACCTGCACTTCTGCGGGGCGATCGCTCTTGAGATCACGGTTAAAGGTCGGTGGGATCACGAGTCCCGTTGTGATTTCACCCCGCCGGACTTGCTCGCCTAAAATCTGCTCATTGGGTGGAGCGCGATCGACGCGAAACACACCGTTTGCGGTTAACGCTGACACCAATTCTCGGCTCATTGGCGTGTTGGAGTAATCAACCACTCCCAATTTGAGGTTTTGCACATCGGGGTTCAACGCCAACCCAAAAATCAACAGTTGCACCGTCGGCGGAAACACCAGTAGAAAAATTAACTGTTTATTCCGCAAAATTTGACCAATTTCTTTAACGGTCAACGCCCAAAAACGACTTTCGATTAAACGACGCAACAGTTTCATCAGTCAAAGCCCTCTAACCTGGTAATTGCATTCGACCCAGAACGCGACGGGCGATGTTAAACAGCCCAACCGCCAACACCGCTAAACAAACCTGAGCCACCCAAACGCCTGCCCATCCTGTGCCCCGCACAAAGGCATCCCGGCTAATCTCAATAAAATAGCGAGCCGGAACAATATTAGTTATGAGTGACAACGGAAACGGAATGTTACTCAGTGGATAGATAAATCCTGACAACAGCAACGCTAATAAAAATCCTGCGGTTGCCACACCCTGAACGGCAACACTGCGATTATTTGCCCGGACTCCAATCAACAAACCAAACATAATGCTGGCGATCAAAAAGATACACGTCCCGATTAGAAAAGGAGTCGGATCACTGACAAACCAAATCCGAAAGATTGCACATCCTAAACCGATCACAAATATTGCTTGCCCAATGCCCACCACAAAATAGGCGAGGCATTTGCCCAACAGCAACTCAGCCGCGCTGATGCTAGAAGTGTAAGGCTGCAAAATCGTGCCCTGTTCTTTTTCTCGCGACATCGCCAACGCCGCTAATAACGACGGATAGATCGCCAAAATTACGCCAAGCACTCCCGGCACGATGTAGAGCGATTCTCGCCGACCAGGATTAAACCAGAGACGCATCCGTGGCGTGATTTTGCTCGTTCCTGACATCAGATTTTGATCTTGTAAGAACGATCGCGTGAAGGCTTGAATGCTGTTCTTAATCACTCGCGCATTGTTGACATCGGTGCCGTCAATTAACACCTGGATCTGACTGGTTTTTCCGGCGGTGATGTCTCGACTAAAGCTAGGTGGGATGATCACGGCAGCTTTAGCGATGCCACGATCGAGCGCATCGCGCATCGGGTCGTCCCCACTCCAATGGGCTGGCACAAACTGATTGGTTTGATATAATCCCTCGGTATATCGTCGGCTGAGGTTGCTGCGATCGAAGTCTTGCACCACGATTGAAATATTTTTTGCCTCTAGTCGAATGGCAAACCCGAAGATAAACAGGGTCATTACAGGCAAAATAAATGCCAGCGCCAGGGTGAGGCGATCGCGACGAAACTGCGCTAATTCTTTAGTGCATTGGGCAAGAATTCGTTTCATGTGGGCTGTGACCGCTGCACGACTCCGATGAAAGCATCTTCGAGCGAGAACGGAATTGGACGCAGCGAATGAATAGTGAGATTTACCGCGTCGAGGCGCGATCGCAAATTTGGAACATCACGATTGGGATCGTCAACAACTATATGCAGACGATCGGCAAAGATCGAAACTCGCCAAGATTCCATCTGCTGTTTGAGTAAATTAGAAGCTGCTTGCGTTTGGTCAATGACCACTTCAATCAACTGTCCGGGTTGAGATGCTTTGATCTGGCTAGGCGACCCTTCTGCCACGATTTCACCTGCCACCATAAAGCTCATGCGATTGCACTGTTCGGCTTCTTCTAAATAGTGAGTCGTGACTAAAACGGCAGTGCCATTGCGGGCAAAATCATTGATTAACTTCCAGAATTGACGACGCGCTAGCGGGTCAACCCCAGAGGTCGGTTCGTCGAGAAACAGAATGTCGGGTTCGTGCATGACTGAGGCACCAAAGGCGACGCGCTGTTTCCAACCGCCCGGAAGCTTTCCGGTGAGCATTGTTTCTCGTCCTTCAAGTCCGCAGGTGGCGATTACCCAGTCAATTTTTCCGCGTCTCAGCTTGCGCGGCACGCCATAAACGCCGCTATAAAACTCCAGGTTTTGCAAGATAGTCAAGTCATCGTAGAGGGTGAATTTTTGGCTCATGTAGCCGATGCGTCGCCTGAGTTGACTGCTGCGGAGATTCCCGCGTTCTCCTCCGAGTGCAATATCGCCAGAACTCGCAGGCAGCAGTCCACACAGCATTTTAATCGTGGTGGTTTTTCCGGCTCCGTTGGCTCCAAGTAAGCCGAAGATTTCACCGTAGCGCACTTCGACATTGACATTTTTAACGGCTTGAAAGCTGCCAAAACTCCGATTCAGATGGTGAGAATAGATTGCAAAGTTAGAAGATTCTGTCGTGATGTTTCGATCGCCACCTCGCGATCGCGGAAACTCAAAAAACTGCGGTGCTGACCCTTGCTGGCGCAATCGAGTCACAAAGACGTTCTCTAGGGTGGGTTCTGCGAGTTCGATCGTGGCGGCTTGCAGGCGATTTTGGTGAAATAACTCCCGCACCTGAGCCTCCCCCGCTCGCGGATCATTGACTAGCACATCTAAGCGATCGCCAAACGTTTGCACATCCACGATCGCATCGGACTCGGATGGTGCCGTTAGCACTTGCTCGGCAGCTTGCAACTGGGGCGTATGCACTTCGAGGCGATGCAATCCTAAACTGTTTCTCAACTCGGTGGGAGTGCCGATTTGCTGAATCTGCCCGTAATACATTAGCGCGACGCGATTACAGCGTTCTGCTTCGTCTAGATAAGGAGTCGCGACGACGATCGTCACCCCTTCTTCAGACGACAGCGCCGCCAACACATCCCAAAACTCGCGCCGAGAAACGGGATCAACGCCCGTTGTCGGTTCGTCGAGCAACAGCACTTGAGGCTGAGACACTAGCGCACAGCACAATGCAAGTTTTTGCTTCATGCCGCCCGATAGCTCTCCGGCGAGGCGATCGCCAAATTTCTCTAAATTCATCAAACGTAGATATTTTTCGCGCCGCTCAAAGAATTGTCGATCGGGCACTTGCCGCAATCCACTCACATAGCGCAAATTTTCGTCAATGCTGAGATCCAGATACAGCGAAAATTGCTGAGTTAGGTAGCCGATCCCTAACCGCGCATCTCGTGGGGGTTGTCCCAACACTTGCACATTCCCTGCTGTCGCCTCCATCACGCCGCCCAGAATGTGAAACGTCGTTGTCTTGCCTGCTCCATCAGGTCCGATCAGTCCAAAGACTTCGCCGCGCTTCACTGCAAAATCAACGCCTCGAACGGCTGCCACGCGATCGTAGTGTTTGTGCAACCCGACCACACGAATCACATCGTCTGAAGTTGACTCTTGGACTTCTGCGATCTGGCCATTTGCTACCGTTTTTTGAATCATGACTCCAACTCCAGAGAGCATCATTTAGTCTCTAAACTGATTTCTCCGTCGGCTGGCATTCCAGGTTTAGCAAAGCCATTGGTGTCGTCAATCGTCAACTTCACCCCAAACACTTGCTTGACTCGATCGTTGCGAAAATAAATATTTTCTGGCGTGAATGACGCTTTGGAATCGATCGCCGCCACCTTAGCCGTTAACCCTTGATTGGGATTAGAGTCGAGAAAGATCTTGGCAGGTTGACCGACGCGAACCTTGCCGATCTCGCCTTCGGGCACATAGCCCCGCAGATAAACCGAAGTCAAATCCATCACGGTCAGCATCGTTTTGCCCGGAGCGACCACTGCTCCAGGCTCGATCGGACGGGCTGTCACCACACCTGCGATCGGGCTGGTCACACTCAAATAATTAAGCTGCGCCTGAATTTCTTTTTGCTTTTCTTGAGCGGTTTTGATCTGAGCTTGCACCTGTTTGAGTTGAGCCACCGCTTGTTGGCGCTGTTGATAAAACCCCGACAATTGAGCGTCTCGAATGTCAGGATTAATCCCCGTCGTCTGCACCTGAGTAAAGCCGCCTTGAGCCGCCCTCACCTGATCTCGCGCCGCATTTACGCCTGCTTGACGCGCTAAAAGCGTTGCCTGAGCGGTTTCCACCGATGCTTGGGCTGTCTCAAAGGCGGTTTGCGATTGGTCAAACTGCTGTCGATTCACCGCGCCTTGAGAAACTAGCTGGGCATAGCGATCGCGATCGGTGGCAGCGAATCTCTGCGACGACTGAGCTTGTCTGACCTGCGCCTCGGCTTGTTTGACTTGGGCGATCGCTTCCGCCAGTTGAGCGTTTGCTGCCGAAACAGTGGATTGTGCCTGAATAATTCGCCCGGTGGCATCGCCTTTTGACTGTTTTAGATTGAGTTCTGCTTCCCGGATCTTGCTGTCAATGCCATCAATTTGAGCTTGGGCTTGCTGTGCTTGTTGTTGGGCAGAAGTTATGTTTGCAGTTGCGCCTCTAAGCTGTGCCTGAATCTCTTCATCATTGATTCGCACCAAAACCTGTCCTTTCTTAACTTCGTCGCCTTCTCGGACTGCAATAAAGTTCACCCGTCCGCCCGTTTTAGCACCGATGTCTGTCTCATAGCCCTCGATCCGACCGCTTAAATGCAGGGTCGTTGGCTCTGGCTGAGGCATCAAGCGCCAAGTTCCATAGCCGATCGCCGCGATCGCCAGCCCGATCGGAATCACTAACAAAGGTTTAGGAATCCGCCGCCCTTCAGATTCTAACGGTGGCGAATCTGGAAGCTGATTGGTCGGTGGAGGAACAAGCTGAGTCATGGGGGTAAACCTGGGAAGAAGCTGCTTGTGAAAAAAACCTAGTCAGTCAAAAATAAAATGCTTAAAGCTTTCGATCATACTAGACTGTCTAGTATGATTAAACAACGCTCGTTAGAAAAAGTTAATACGCTAAGAAAACGTGAATTCGACGACTTCGTTACCAGTCCATCGCGCCCCCTAAATCCCCCATTCTGGGGGACTTCAAGCCCAAACTTCCAGTTAAAAGTCCCCCAGAATGGGGGATTTAGGGGGCAGAAGCGCTGAAGAACGAAGCGAAAGAACTCATCAAACTGACGCTAAGAAATGGTTTCCTACCCATCGATAAATAGTCTGTGATTCATGACCTCATTAGACGTTGTTCCTTTTAGCATCACGCCCAAGCAAGAACAGATTTTGCAGGGAGCCATGCGCGTGTTTCTCAGTTGTGGCTATGCAGGCACCAGCATGGATCGCGTCGCCACAGAAGCGGGCGTGTCTAAGCAAACGATTTACAGCCACTTTGTCAATAAAGAAGGGCTGTTTAAAGCGCTACTAGAATGGATGACCCTCTCCCGATTCCAAGAAGTCTACGATGGGAACCGTCTCTGTGGTGAGCCTGAAATTTTATTGCGGCAACTCGCCAAGATCTATGGCTCCAGAGTCGCGGATCAGAATTATTTGTGTCTAATTAGGTTGATTATTGGAGAGTCCGATCGCTTTCCAGAATTAGCAAAATTATTCACAACCACGGTCATCAAGCAAGGGCGACACTTACTCAGCCAATATTTTGAGGCGCATCCAGAACTCGGCATTGCTGACCCTGAAGCGATCGCGCAAATCTTTTTTGGTTCTCTCGTGTCTTATATGTTGGTGCAGCACATCCTCCACGGCAAAGACGTGATGCCAATGGACTACGATCGCTTAGTCACGAACTTAATCAATCTAATTATCTCACCCGCAAATCAGGGTTAGAACGCTCTGACTCGTAGCTCACCTAAGCAAATTTGTACGAGGATTGAAAGTTTCTAATTGGCGCAGCTTTTCATAAAGTTCGCGTTCTTGAGCCGTTAGCTCTTTAGGCATAACGATTTGCAACTCAACAATTTGGTCGCCCCGCGCATCACTACCGACTTCGGGATAGCCTTTATTCGCCAATCGCAACCGCTGACCCGATCGTATACCGCTAGAAATCGTCATCTTCACCAAACCATCTAAGGTTGGAACTTCGATCGCGCCGCCCAAAACTGCCTCACTCGGCGTAATCGGTAACTGACAGACGACATCAGAACCCTCTAACTTAAAAAACGGATGCGGCGATACCTCAATTTTGAGATACAAATCTCCGCCAGACATACCCTGCCCTTTCAGCCGAATGCGCTGCCCTGTGATCATGCCTGCTGGCATATTGACTTCGAGTGATCGCCCATCTTCTAGCCGAATTCGCTCTCGTCCACCTGAATAGGCTTTTTCTAATGGCACAGTTAGCCGCGCTTCAGCATCGCGGCGAGTTGTGGTTGATCGGGCACTCGGCACGGTATAGCTCGTTTTGCTGCTGCCGGGACGATAATAATCAGTTTGAGGCGGTCTGGTGCTTGTGGTGTTAGTGGTGACTCGCCGATTTAGCAACTGATCGACAAAATCGTTGAAGTTGCGATATTCGCCAAAATCGACTTCTTGAGAGCCGTTGCAAGTCGTTTTATTCCAGGCATTTTTCGCCGCTCTTGCTGCTCCTTGAAACCCTTGCTGTTGCCAGAATTTTCCGAACTGATCATATTGCGATCGCTTGGTGACATCCCCCAACACCTCATAAGCCTCGCTGAGTTCCTTAAACTTATCCTCTGCGGCTTTATTGTCGGGATTGACATCGGGGTGATATCGACGTGCTAACTTTCGATAGGCGGCCTTGATCTCATCGCTCGACGCATCTTTTTCGACCCCCAATATTTCGTAATAGTTTCGGAAATTCTGCATAGCGTTAGAGCAAGTTTGAGGTTTGAAGTTTAAGGTCTGAGGATTAAGTTTGGGGCAACTCAACTCTCGTCATTCAGCTACTTTTTTTAGAGCCAATCGTCTTCGTCGTCCCAATTGTCGCGATCGTAATTGGGGCGACTCGGACGCTTTTTAGAAGTGTCGCCTCGGCTAGGACGACGACTCTCGGAAGCGTTGTTGCTATGGGGATCACTTTGAGAATCGCGTCTGGGCAAATCAGTGTCACCATTGCGTCTCGGAGCTTCGTAGTCACGACTTCCAGTATCACCACGCGGTGGGCGGGCGGGCGGATAATCACGATCGGCTCTAGGCAAATCAGTGTCACCATTGCGTCTCGGAGCATTGTAGTCGCGGTCGCTATAAGAATCGCGAGAATCTCGATTAGGCGCGTTGTAATTGTCATTTTGTCGGGGTGAATCGTAGCCACGATCGCGGGGCACGTTGCTATCGTTGCTTTGTCTGGGCGCATCATAATCGCGGTTGCGGCGCGGTTCACTAGCTGGATAATCGCGAGGCACAGAATTATAGCCGCCTCGCGAGTCACGTCTCGGTGAATCGTAGTCGCGTCTAGTGGGACTATCGTAGGGATCTCGGCTCCCAAACGAGTCACGACGAGGCGTATCCCAATCGTTATCTCGTCGAGTGCCATAGTCATAAGGCTCGCGACGATCGTTGTAATAATCGTAATCGTCGTCATCGTCCAAAAAGAAATTCTTAATCGACTCAAAAAATCCGCCTTCTTCGTCACCCTGATTTTGCTGGTAGACTTCGCGATTGAGGTCGTAGAGAGCGTCTTTGAGGTCGGCTTCAGCAAGGTCAACACCACGATCGTTGTTGTCTGCCAGAGCCTCGCGCAGTTGCCGGGTTAATGGCTCGATGCGAGAACGGTAGCTGCTGACAAACTGCATCCCAAAATCGAGGGTTGCTTCTCGAAGCTGCCGTTCTGCTTGAAAGGTGAGCGCTTCAGCCCGATTGCGCTTCTCGACTTTTTCTTTGCGAAGCCGATCGACCTCTGCAAACTCTTCGGCATTGCGAATCATCTGCCGCACTTCTTCTTCGCCCAGCGTTGAAGCGCCTTGAACGGTGATGCTCTGCTCTCGCCCGGTTGTGCGATCCATTGCGGTGACTTGCAAAATGCCGTTGGCATCGACATCAAATGAAACCTGCACTTGCGGAATGCCTCTCGGTGCAGGCGGAATGCCCATCAGCTTAAAGCGACCGAGCGATTTATTGCCCGATGCCATATCTCGTTCGCCTTGCAAGATGTGGACTTCCACCATTGTCTGATTGTCTTCTGAGGTCGAGAAGGTGTCCGATCGGCGAGTCGGAATCGTGGTGTTGCGAGGAATCAACTTTTTCATGACTCCGCCGATCGTCTCCAAGCCAAACGACAGCGGCGTGACATCTAGCAGCAGAATATCTTTGATTTCACCCGCGAGAATTCCTGCCTGAATCGCTGCCCCAACTGCAACGACTTCATCGGGATTGACGTTTTGGTTGGGTTCTTTGTTGATAAGCGATCGCACAACTTGCTGCACCATCGGGATTCGAGTTGAACCACCGACTAGCACAATGTCGTCGATATCCATCGGGGTCATGCCCGCATCGCGAAACGCTTGTTTGAGCGGTCCACGCAACCGAGAAAGCAAGTCGCCACAAAAGCCTTCAAACTGCGATCGGGTCAAACGAGTTTCAATATGCAGCGGCCCGTCGGCATTGGCATCAATAAAGGGCAGGTTAATCTCGGTGACTGCGACCCCAGATAGCTCGATTTTTGCTTTTTCGGCGGCTTCAGTCAACCGCTGCAAGGCTTGACGATTTCGCCGCAGATCAATCTTTTCTTTTTCTAAAAACTCTTCTGCTAAAAAGTCCACAATCTTTTCGTCGAAGTCGTTGCCTCCTAGCTGCGTGTCGCCGCTGGTGCCTTTGACCTCAAACACGCCATCTCCGACTTCGAGAATTGACACGTCAAATGTGCCGCCGCCCAGGTCAAAGACCAGAATGGTTTCACTTTGTCCGCGATCGAGTCCGTAGGCTAACGATGCCGCAGTTGGCTCATTGAGAACGCGCTTCACATCTAAGCCTGCAATTCGCCCAGCGTCGCGGGTTGCCTGTCGCTGTGAGTCATTAAAATAAGCCGGAACGGTGATTACGGCTCCGGTAATCGGTTCGCCCAAATAGCGAGCGGCTTCGGCTACCAACTTCTTGAGAATCATTGACGAGATTTCTTCGGGGGCAAAGTCGCGATCGAGCCGCGGACATTTGATCCGAATATTGCTCACGTCGTCTTTGCGAATGGTGTAGGGCACGCGCTTCGACTCAGGTGATAACTCGCTATATTTTCGACCAATAAAGCGTTTAACCCCAAAAAAGGTGTTTTGAGGGTCGAGCACCGATTGCCGTCTTGCCATCTGCCCGACTAACCGTTCGCCCTCTTTATTAATGCCGACGACGGAGGGCGTTGTTCGCATTCCTTCTGCGTTGGCGATCACAACTGGCTTGCCGCCTTCCATGACTGCCACCACCGAGTTTGTAGTCCCCAGGTCAATACCGACTACTCTTCCCATGCCTTGCGGTGCTCCTCGCGTGTCTAACTAAATGTTGAGAACTTTTGCTGGATTCATTCTATCTTGCTAGTGAGGAAGTCAAGAGATTCCGTCTGACGGCTTACCTGCTTTCTATCCTCAGTGCAAGGCTTCGATTTATCTGCCAGGTCACTCTAATTCCTTCTTTAGAACAAATCTAGCTGAGTCGGAGTTTGCTCAAATGAGTTCCACGGGAGCGGCGGAACTGAAATGTTCTGTTTTTGAAGGAGATGCTGAAAGTGTCGAGCAGTTTGGGGCGATCGCTCCTCAACAGGACAATGCACAAAGAAATAAACGGTCGTTCCTTGTTTGAGCCAGCGATCGACAATTCTGACCCATTCTTCCAAATAGACTTGGTTCATCTCTAGATTGGGATGGCTGATGAACCGAATTAGACTGAACGGCGCAGTGACGATCGGTTGCAGTGGCACGTTGGGTTTTCGGCGCTCAGAACCGATCTGCGGATCGTCAGATGCATTATAAATGGGGCGAGTGTCGAGCAAAACTCGCCCCACGTTGAGATCTTTTAGTAGCGCATTGAGTCGGTTGCTATGAGGCTCTCTAAACCAATCGAGATGTCGGACTTCAACCGCTATAGGCGATTTATTTCTAGCCCAACCTTCTAGAAAATTTGCCAAATCATCAAAATTTGCAGGACTGTAGCTCGGAGGAAGCTGAGCAAAGAGTGGACCTAAACGATCGCCCAATCCTTGCATTTGTTCTAAAAACTTCAACGCGCCCGGAAGCGAAGGTTTTAACAAATGATTGTGAGTCAGCGTCTTTGGCAACTTTAGACAAAATTTAAATCCAGGCGGCGTTTCTGCTGCCCATCGTGCAATAGTCTCTGAATCAGGAATCGAGTAGAAAGTTGTATTGCCTTCTACTGTGGTGAAGCGACGACTATAGAGATTGAGATAGTCTGACGATCGGCTCTTGACCGGAAACAAATCCCCGACCCAACCTTTATAAGCCCAGATTGCACAGCCAATGTGAAAGTTCATAACGTTTAGCGTTCTACATTCGCTCTAGCACTCGAATTCCTAACAAAGACAATCCCAATTTCAACGTTCGAGCAGTCAGATCGCACAACATCAACCGGGACGTTTTTATAGAGTCTTCAGCTTGCAAAACGGGACAACGATCGTAGAACTGATTAAATTTTTGACTCAGTTCAAACAAATATTGACACAGCCGATTTGGAAACAGATCTTGACCTACTTGATCTAAAGTATCTTCTAACTGCAACAGATGTTTTGCTAACGTTAATTCTGCTTCTTCGTGCAGCAGAATCTTTGCGTCAGATCCCAAGTTTTGAAAGTCAATCTCACCTTTTCGACTAATTCCTTGAACTCGCACGTAGGCATAAAGCATATAAGGTGCAGTGTTGCCCTGAAGCGCCAGCATTTTGTCGTAACTAAAAATATAGTTACTGGTGCGATTTTGGCTCAAGTCAGCATATTTAACTGCACTAATTCCGACAATTTGAGCAGCGTTGGCAATGAATTCTTCTGTTTCTTGACGACCTTCTTCTTGAAGTCGCGCTTCTAGATCTGCACGGGCACGATCGACCGCTTCATCTAATAAATCGCGTAGCCGAATTGTGTCGCCCGATCGCGTCTTTAACTTCTTGCCATCTTCACCCTGCACCAGCCCAAACTGAACGTGTTCAATGTCCACCTCTTCAGGAATCCAACCTGCCCGACGCGCCACCTGAAACACTTGAGCGAAGTGGTTTGCCTGTCCTGCATCGGTCACATAAATTAGTCGCTTTGCCTGATCTTGCTGAATTCGATACCGAATTGCGGCTAAATCTGTCGTCGCGTAATTATATCCTCCGTCTGACTTTTGAATAATTAGAGGTAATGGTTGCCCTTCTCGATTCTGAAAGCCTTCTAGAAAAACGCATTTTGCACCTTGATCTTCAACAAGCAAGCCTACTTTTTCTAAATCTTCAACCACCGAAGCCAAAAGCGAATTATAAAAAGATTCACCGCGTTCGGTAATGCAAATGTCCAGCGAATTGTAAATCACCTGAAACTCTTTTCGAGACTGTTCGCACAGCAAATTCCAAGCCCGAAGCGTGTCTTCTGCGCCTGATTGCAGCCGTACAACTTCGTGTCGAGATTGCTCTTGAAACTCTGGATCTTCGTCAAATCGCTGTTTTGCTTTTCTATAGAACGCAACTAAATCACCCAAGTCCAAAGCATCCGCAGTGGTCAGCGCTTCTGGGCAAACTTCACGCAAATAAGTAATCAGCATTCCAAACTGGGTGCCCCAATCTCCGACATGGTTCAATCGCAGAACTTCGTGTCCTTGAAACTCAAGAATTCGAGCAATGCAGTCGCCGATGATGGTCGATCGCAAATGCCCGACGTGCATTTCTTTGGCAATATTGGGACTCGAAAAATCGACGATCGTCCGCTTCGGCTTTTTGACGGCTTCCACCCCTAAACGATCGTCAATTTGAAAGGCTGAAAGTCTGGTCGCTAAATATTCTGGCTTGAGGGTGAAATTAATAAATCCTGCGCCTGCGATCGCCGGAGGCAAACAAACATCAGAGACATCGAGCTGAAGAATTAATTCAGCAGCGATCGCTCTTGGTGCTTTCCCTAAACGCTTTGCCAACGCCAACGGCGCATTCGACTGATAATCTCCAAACTTCGGATTGCTCGCCGGAACCAGCATCGGGTCGGCTCCTGCTAAATCTTCTCCAAATGCAGCAATCAAGGCTTGTTCAAAGCGGTTTTTTAGCTGTGCAATTACCCCTTCAGAGGACTGTGAAGCATTCGTAGCATTCATAATTTCAAAGCCTGTAAGCAGAATATCACTCGGATTCAACTATATATAAGATAGCGACCCGGCTCTCTATCATTCAGTAAGAGCGATCGTTTGAGCAAGGAAACCGTCAAAACTCAACCAAAAATTCTTAACGTTTCTTGATTGATTTAACCTCTTCCCGTTGTCTGGAAACTTACATCTACAGCATGAATCCTTCTATAGCTGCTCCGCTAGAAATTGGGGACATCAAACCCGACTTCTTATGATATGCCCCTACTAAAAATTAACGGATGCCCCATGCCACTCACGCTCAAAATTCTCACCCAAACTACTCTTAAAAGAAAGCCGCTTCAGTCTTCGGAACTTCCAGAAGACTTTAAGCAATCTATTCAGGCTGGCAAAGAGTTTGAACTCGACTCCTTTGACATGGAACGCGATCACGCTAGATGCTTCTTTTCTAAAGATGCGTTCAAAGACACCAACGTTTGGTATGTTTTTGGCAAACACGCAGAGATCCGAAGAGATGGAGTTCGAGTCTTTCCTAAGCCCATTCCCAATAGCATCAAACTCAATATTCCTTATAAATCTCAACGTGACAATGAGTTAAACCCCAACGGTGCTTGCAACGTCACCTCTTTTGCCATGTGCTTTGAGTTTTTAGGCATCAAGCGCAAGACCAAAGTAGGTCAGTTTGAAGACGAACTTTACGATTACGCCGAAAATAACGGGCTGAGTCGTCACGATCCTCACGATCTCGCTCTAATCGCTGAACGTTACGGCGCTCGCGATGATTTTAGAGCCGATGCTACGATCGCTCAAGTCAAAGAGTGGCTATCTGATGGTAAGCCTGTGGTTGTTCACGGATACTTCACTGATTTTGGTCACATTGTCGTTCTTACTGGCTTCGACGAAAACGGGTTTATCGTGAACGATCCTTACGGCGAATGGTATTCGTGGGGATACGATCGCAATGCTCTCGGCTTAGAAGACAACAAAGGAAAATCTGTCCACTACTCCTACAGCATGATTACTCGCTTGTGCATCCCAGATGGCAACTTTTGGGTTCACTTTATTTCTAAGGCTTGACAAATCTCATGCTTAGGTCTAACCAAGGCGATCGCGTCACTGGCGCACTGCTCGAAATGTAATCCACCCCAGTTTCCGCGATCGCCCGAATCGTCTCGATCGTCACATTCCCCGAAGCCTCAATCTTAATCCGCTCATTGCTCTGCCGAATTCTTTGCACTGCACTCCGCATCAAATCAAGCGGCATATTATCTAGCATAATGATGTCTGCCTGATGCTGCAAAGCCTCTTCAACCTGGTCTAAGTCTTCCGTCTCGACTTCAATTGATAAGGGATAAGGAATGTGAGCGCGAACTTGTGCGATCGCCGCTCCAATTCCACCCGCTGCCACAATGTGGTTATCTTTAATCATCACGGCATCATCTAGTCCCATCCGGTGATTTACTGCTCCTCCAACCTGAGTCGCATACTTTTCTAGCAACCTTAACCCTGGCGTTGTCTTCCTCGTATCCACCAGTCGAGCAGGAAGATCTTTAATTTTCTCCACATACCTGCGGGTCATTGTTGCGATCCCGCTCAACCGCATCGCTAAATTGAGTGCAACCCGTTCTCCTGTAAGCAATGCATCAAAAGGTCCTTGAATTTCGGCGATCGTCTCTCCTTTTTGATAAACGCCTCCTTCTATAGCTAGCGCTTTGAATGTCACGCACGGATCTAATAAGTAGAAAACTCTAGCAGCGATCGGTAATCCAGCCACCACCCCATCCTCTTTAACCATCAAGATCGCATGATTTTGTCCAGTGCCAGAAGGAAAAAGGCTTTGAGTGGTGCGATCGCCTCGTCCAATGTCCTCTATAAGCCAGTCTTGAAGATAGCGATCAAGAATAACGAAAGGCGGCAATGCAGCAGTTGAAGTATTCACGAAAATTCCAAGACTGATACAACGTTAGTTTGTTAATTGTCGCTCAGATCGAGAATGCATAAGTTAGCAGAGCGCTTTGGTCATCTAAAAGCTCTTCTGATGCTAAATCTAGAAATCTATTTGCACATTATTCAAGGACAGCTGCATTGTGGTGGGGGAGCCAGGTCAGTCAGCGAACTGGGTTATTTCCAGAAGTCTAATGCTCTTAAAATGTTTACTGGTCGGTCACTTGAGCCATCCTTCACCAATTTTCCAAACTT
>JAYVFW010000442.1:0-9067 GCA_043772715.1 Phormidesmis sp.
ATCACTGCCACATCGCCTTCTTTTGAGAGAATTTCTAGCGCTGCTGGGCCGTTTTCTGCCCGCAAAACTTTGAACTCTCGATGAAAGGTGCGGTAGAGCAGGTCTAGATTATCAGGCTCATCATCGACAACCAGAAGTTTTGACTTGTTCACGTCACAAGATTTCATGTCCCACGCTCCTGCTGCATGGAAAGACGCGCACTCGTAGCCACCTCACCCCCAACATAAATAGAGCGCTGCGTCTCGATGCAATAAACTGGGGAATTCTGAATTGCCAACATATTGATTAGTTTGCCTAAGATCAGGTTGGCGATCACTGATAACAGTAACAGCCGAAGATTTATCTGCACCCACCTCAGTTTGAGATTTGAAGCGATCCCTTGGAGCTTTGCGAAGCCGATCGTCCACTCCTCTCTCGACGCTAGAGCCGTTGTCACCAGGTTCAAGATCATTCACCAAGCACATCTTTACTAAAATTGCCCTTGGGCGAAGGAGTTCTAACGCTAGTCTACAAAAGTTTGTGATCTCGATCGCAAAGATAACCTACTCAGATCACTTCAAGCGCGCAAATCTGCTGAAACTTTTTCTTTCCTTCAGGTCGTTACAGAAAAGACATAAGATTGCAACCCCTAATAAAGGAGTCTAGCGCTAAAATTTGAGCGGTAGAGATCTTCAAACTGTCTGCTCGACGAATGCCATGAATCAGCCGATCGCTTCTGAGTCTGCCCTATCTGCGTTTCTGCACAACCTGCCGGATACTTTACGTCAGCCGTTTTCGCTGGCGGTGATTGGCTCGGTGGGTGCCCATTTATTTTTCTTTTTGTGGCTGCCTCTGTTCACCACCGAGGAGGTAAAACCCGATAATCAACGAGTCGTGCGTTTACTCAATTCATCAAATTCACCGTCTCAATCGCAAGTGGCTACCTCTCAACTAGGGCTGCCGCCCATTCCTAAAACGCCGAACAGCACGGTAAAGATTCCGTTAGGACAACTCACCCCACCGATTCCGCCAGATTCGTCGCTCTATAAGTTTCAAGATCCGATCGGACCTTTCACGAGTCCGATCGTGCCGCCTGCCCCTCCGGTGATCCGGTTCCCTCAATCCACAAGCTTCTTTCTGCCCCCTCCCCTCCCCCCGAACTTTAATCGCGTTCCAGATCAAACCTCAACGGCTAGACCAGCGCCCGTAAGAAATAGCCCAGCTCAAAACTTGATTACAACGCCTCTACCACCATCAAATGGGCAGACGGATCAAAACATTCCGCGACTGACTCCAGAAGTTACTGTCAATTCCCCAACCCAGCCGTCTACTCAACCTAGCGATCCAGCGACTCCGCAAAACCAACCTGCTGCGCCCACTGCTACAGTGCGTGAAAGATTGCTGGCAGAAAATCGGCTGCTGCAAAACAAACTCACGTTTAAGTCTCCGGGTGCAACCCAGAATGAAGTCGATTCTAATAATATTGCTAGCTATGGCAGTTGGTTGAAGACAAACGTGACCGATCGAGGAATTGCTGAAGGAAGCCTGTACTTAGAGAAGCCGATTTTAATTGCCGACGTTCCTTATAATTTGCCGTTTAACTTAGCTGAGAAGCCTGAGCCAGCATACATTCACATTTTGGTAGCTTCAGACGGCACTGTAGTCACCCGTAACCCGACCATCACCGGGCGCACAGGTTATGGAATATTAGATGATCTTGCCCTTAGAGAGGTGGTTGAGCGAGTCACGATCGCTCAAAAAGAAGGCACATTAAAGCCGACTGGCGACAACAAAGACAAATATGTCATCTATACCTATAAAGTGACTTTTAAGATCGATCGAGCAGCGTGATTTTAGGGTCTCTAAGCTTGGGTTGAAATTGGTCTGTTTGATTTTTTAACTGTTCCCGGATAAGAAATTTGGGCACCCTGAAGCTTTGCAGATAGGGTGTAAAAGTGAATCTGACCAGCGGCGTGATCTTAGGCTTGGCTTATATTTTGGGGTTGCTCTCAACCGGAGTTAGTTGGGGCGGAATCATCGTTTTGGGGCTGGGATGTGGGGCAGCGATCGCGCTTCCCAAGCTCTGGAAAGGTCAGTTTAGCTCCAGAATTTGGATTGCAGCGGGAGTCGTGGGTTTAGTCGCCAGTTTGTATTTTCAAATTCGAGTGCCGCAGCCCGGAGTCACGGATATTAGCCGACTGCTAGCGATCGAAAATAGTGCTCATCAGCAACAAGTCACCGTTTCTGGACAAGTGATGGAACTGCCTCGGCTCAACCGCAGTGGAAAATCACAACTTTGGCTAGCGGTCAGTCGCGTTGATGGAGCCACTTCTGAAACGATAAAGCCCGACCAGGTGCGCGGAAAACTCTACGTGACCGTGCCTTTGCTGCAAGCAACTGGCGTAACTCCGGGGCAAGAAATCGCGATCGCAGGCGTTCTCTACAAACCTAAGCCTGCAACGAATCCGGGTGGGTTTAACTTTCAGGAATATTTGGCGCAAGACGGCTGTTTTGCAGGATTGCGAGGACAAACGATCGAGTTGTTGCATCCCAGCGATCGAGCCTGGGGCTGGTGGATGATTCGACAAAAAATTATTCGATCGCAAATTAGCTGGCTCGGCAGTCCAGAAGGACAACTCGTTAGCTCAATGGTGTTAGGCAGCCGTGTCGTCGATTTGCCCTTTGATATTAAAGATCAGTTTACGAGAATTGGATTGTCTCATGCCCTAGCAGCATCGGGGTTTCAAGTATCGCTAATTTTGAGTGTTGTCTTAGCGTTAATGAAGCGATTCTCAACTCGATCTCAGGCTGGGGCTGGAGCGGCAGCCCTTTTGATATTTTTGGGATTAACGGGGCTAGAGCCGTCCGTTTTGAGAGCGGTGATTATGGGCATGGGATTGTTAGTTGGGCTATTGATGAAGCGCAACGTTAAACCATTAGGAGGACTGTTATTCGCTGCCATCATTCTTTTAATCATTAACCCAATGTGGATTTGGGATTTGGGATTTCAACTAAGCTTTTTGGCGACAATGGGCTTACAAATTACCGCTCCGACTTTAGTAAAATGGCTGGACTGGTTGCCCAATATTTTTGCTCCTATAATCGCGGTTCCCATCGCCGCGTATCTCTGGACGTTACCACTTCAGTTATATGCGTTTGGGGTTCTCTCTCCTTATAGCATTCCGGTTAACGTTATCGTAACTCCTTTAATCTCTATCATTAGCATTGGTGGAGTGATTAGCGCTTCTCTGGCTTTAATATTTCCGATCGCCGGGAGCGCTTCTGCCTGGTTGCTGCATTATCCAACCTATGGATTGCTAGCAATCATTGATCTATTTTGTAAGCTGCCCGGAAACTCGATCGCAGTTGGCACAATTTCAGCATTCTCTGCGGTGATTCTATATGCGTTGATCTGCTTGCCTTGGCTGCGACCCAAACTTCAACCTTATTCGTGGCTGATTGGACTCGTTGCAACCGCTTTAGTGTTTATACCTGCCTGGTATGTCAAAGCAAATTCACTACAAATTACACTGCTGGCAACGCTGCGAGATCCGATTCTGGTCATTCAAGATCATGGACGAACTACATTAGTCAATAGTGGGGATGAATCGACCGCTAGCTCGACGGTGTTGCCATTTTTGCAAAAAGAAGGCATTAATCAATTAGATTGGGCGATCGCCACTCTCTCGACCGAGACAACAAACGCTGGATGGTCAGCTCTGCTGGCTCAAACTCCCGCAAAATCTTTTTATCAACTGGCGAGTTTAAGTGCGGTTGAGAATGCCGCGATCGCACAAACAGTTCAGACCCATCAAGGGCGCTATCTGCCGTTCGAGATTGGGCAGACGATGCAAATGCGATCAACTTCAGTACAATTGATCAGCACTGAGCCTGAAATGGTGCGGTTTCAAATCGGTGAACAACATTGGCTCTGGCTGAAAGACATTCCTAAAAAGAGTCAGACAAATCTGTTGTCAAACCCAGCATTGAACAATAATCAGGTGTTGTGGTGGTCTGGGAAAGCGCTGAAGCCAGACGTGATCGAACGATTGAAACCAGAAGTAGCGATCGCTTATTCAAACCGAGTCGATCCTGAAACGGTGGCTCAACTTCAAAGCCGTGGAACTCAGTTCTACGCTCTGGGGAAAGATGGAGCCATCCGCTGGACTCCGCAAACCAGGTTTGAAAAGACTTCAGAATCTTCTGAGAAGAATGCTCGATCGATATAGTATTATGAATAATCGGAGAGTTATCAGCTCTCTTGGAGAGGTGGCAGAGCGGTTGAATGCGGCGCACTCGAAATGCGCTTTGGGGCAACTCAACGGGGGTTCGAATCCCCCCCTCTCCGTCAACTTAGATAAGGTCACGATCGCGCCTCCGCACTCACTTCAAAGGTGCCTACTCTAAAATCTGGCTGGAGTTAGATGCACTAAAGGAACTATCCGCTAGTTTATTAGAGGTTGATTCTCGTTAGCGGCGTTGTGATTAGGAGGCAGGTTTGACTCGACAGAAAACGATTGCCACTGGCATAGGGTTTGGATTTGCGATCGCGTTGTTGTTAACAACTATTTCGTCTGCTCAATCACAAACGACTCCCAGTCTTCCTCAGTTGACTTTACCGCAAGTGACTTCTCCTCAGACCGTCACCAACCTAGAGCTGGCGCGAGGAGAGGTCAGACTCGATGGACGAAGGTTATTTACGATCGCGGCTCCGGCAATTCGCAATCAGCAAAATGGCACCCCGATCGCGGCTCGCGTGCAAAATGTCGAGACAAGTCTGAATCGAATGGTCGATCGCAATCTCGGCCCCAATCAATTGCGGGTGACAACGGCGATCGATTCGGCGAGTAAGCTGCCGATCATCTCTGTCAATGATCAATATTTGATGACCGTAACCACTTTAGATGCCCAACTACAAGGGCAAGAACCAGGCAGCTATGCCGAGGAACTCGCGCAAATCATTCGCAATGCATTAACTGAAGCGAAACGGGAACGACAATCTGACTTCTTGGTGCATCAATGCGTGCAAGCCGCAGGAGTTGGGTTTGTCATCTTGCTGGCGAGTTGGGTTCTCTCTCGATGGCAACGTCGCTTAACCCATCAACAAAGGCAAACGCCAGCAGAAATCCCAGCAGATCCAGTTGTGTCGCCCAACATCGCAGAGACGGCTAACGTTGCCACGAGTCAGATTGTGCAGCAGCAGATGATTAAGCGGCAACAGCGCAACCTGAGAGAGGCACAACGGCGACTGTTACAACTGACTCAGGTGGGCATCTGGGGAATCGGAATTCTGATCATTCTGGGGTTGTTTCCTTATACTCGGTGGCTGCAACCAATCGTCTTCTCAACTCCGCTTAAAATTTTGGGAATTGCGATTGCAACCTATTTAGCGATTCGTCTAGGTGATGTTGTAATCGATCGCTTCTTTAGCGCTTTGAGTGACGGAGGAGTGATCAGCCCGCAAGCATCCCAGAGAATTGCTTTGCGGGTTTCAACCTTTTCTGTCGTCGTCAAAAGTTTATTTGCGATCGCGTTTATTAGCATTGCTATGATCTCAATTCTTTCAGTTACAGGAATTGAAGTCGTTCCATTATTAGCGGGTGCCGGAATCATTGGTTTAGGCATTTCTCTCGCATCTCAAAACTTGATTAAAGATGTGATTAACGGATTTCTGATTTTGCTAGAAGATCAGTATGCAGTGGGTGATGTGATTCAGGTTGGCAAAGCTTCTGGACTGGTCGAACACATGAATCTCCGAATCACCCAACTACGCAATGCTGAGGGGCGGTTAATTACGATTCCCAATAGCTCGATCGCGATTGTAGAAAACCTTTCCAAAGATTGGGCGCGAGTAGATTTAGCGATCGTGATTTCCTATGATGCCAACCTCGATCAAGCGATTCAGATTATTAAACAAGTGGGGCACGAAATGGATCAAGCTCCCGACTGGCAAGCGAAGATTTTGGAGCCGCCAGAAATGTTAGGGGTGGATGATCTCAACAATGCAGGGGTCACGATTCGCGTCTGGATTAAGACTCAGCCGTTGCAGCAGTGGAACGTTGGGCGAGAATTTCGGCGGCGATTAAAGCTGGCAATGGATGAAGAGGGCATCGCGATCGGGATTTCTCAACAGTCACTTCCTTTAAGAAGTGCGGCAGAAGATCGAGCGTTTGACGGTGGCAATCACTCACCGGATCAGAATAATTTAGGTGGGGAGCCGCGATCAAAGTGAAAATGCCATGATCAAGGAAGATTAAAGATTTGAAGTAACCAGAGAACGTGTGAACAAACCTCAAGAAGTATCTTTGTGAGCTACGATCGAGACAACTTCTCAAAGGTGATGGATATGGCATCCAATGGGCAAGTAGCAATCATTCGGACAGAGCGGGGACTCACGATCGTAGGCACACGTACTAGCCTCTACGATGTTATGGATTTGCTGAAAGCTCAGTATCCGCCTAAACTGATTCGCGACAAATTTAATCTCGATGATGCACAAATCAATGCAGCTTTGTCATACATTGAGTCTAACCACACTCAGGTAGAAGCCGAATATCAAGAAGTTCTCCAAACTAGAGAAGAAATTTGCCAATATTGGGACGATCGCAACCGTGAACAGCTAGCTCACCTTGCAAGTAAACCATGTAAGCCAGATCAAGAAGCTCTTTGGGCAAAACTTGAGCAGCAGAAAGCGCAGCGTGTCTCGGTAAAGGCATGAATTTTCTGGTTGACTATAATCTAGACGGCTATGCTGCTGTTCTGCTCAGCATTTTGACGAAACGGGGTTGGCTTGAGTTCTTTTCTATCCTGTTCGTTACTTTCAGGGAAGCTGGACTGCCAATGGATAGTAGTGATCGTGCTGTGTGGAACTACGCTCAAACCAATCAAATGATGATTTTGACTGCGAACCGAAATATGAAGGGCAAGGATTCTTTGGAGCAGGTGATGCGCGAAGGGAATACATCGACTTCATTTCCCATTGTTACGATCGGGGATCTCGCGCGGCTTGATGAATCTGAATATCGGGAACGATGTGTTGACCGTTTAGTTGAGATTGTACTCGAACTTGAGAGCTATATGGGAGCAGGTCGGCTTTTCATTCCATAGATAGCGATCGTGGCAACTATTGGGCTGCTTTAGTAATCTGTGAGAGCGGTACTTCAAGGTTTCTCCTAGTAAATTAGAATAGTGTGCCCTGCACGATCTCCGGTTGTGCGTTAGTTGGCTTAGGTGGCCAAAATACACCAAGTACGACCCACGTATTGTAAGGAAATACTGTACCCATAAAGAAAAGGGTATCCTTACTCTCGTTGCACAATTCATCAAGAAACTTGCGGCGGACACTTAACGCTGCTTGGTGTTCGTCACCTAGTCGAGCTACTTCATTCAGCCAAAGGACTCCCAATTCCCAGTCTTCAATCATGGCATTATGAGGTTTGTGGCTGTCAGCGCACTCAAAAACGTAACTAAATTTGTATGGTATTTTGCGAAGAGGTTTTTGAACAGGGCCGAAGAGCGTCAGTTGATCGAATAAAGCCTACCAGTCTGATTTCCACTCTGAATTAGCAGCCTCAATTTTTAAATCAAGTACTTTTGTCGGGCGTACAATACCAAGAGATGCATGCTCAGAATCATGTAATGATTGCAATTCCTTCACTGTATAGACTGGCATCTGGTCAATGATTTGACGACGCTCTCTCCATCCATTTTTTGTTGAAAGTGGTTCTCCTAGAACCCTAACCGTATCTAAATTTGGTTTTCTACTTTCCTTTCGTCGATCGTTACCTGCTCCACGTGGTAAAAGATCAACCTCTATCCACTGATATTTACGAAACTGTTGATTTCTTGGTCTATAACGATAGTCTACCGGGTAAAGTCGAATCCACTCGCCCTGCTCAGTCACACCAGCAGTACACACCAGTTCTTGATAACCTCTTGATGGGTGAGGATAGGTCATCACAGTTATGAGAACTTTTGTTTTTATTTCTTGAATACTCATACCGGGCATCCTAAATGTTTGATTGGCATGTTAATCAAGGTTGTCAAGTGTTGAGCAAGAACATTGCGATGACAGAATGCTGGATCAGCTTCCATACAAACAAGAACACTAGGTTCAGTCTTCAACAGACCAATTGCATTCAGTAATGCATCCTCTCGCGAGGCAAGACCACTGCGATAATTGTTGAAAAGGGACGTGTACTTGGCGGCAGAACCTATATCATCTCGTTCTGAACCAGGTATTCCCAGTTCGGGAAGGTGCTGATAGTCTATTTCCAAGAAGCCGCACAATCGCGCGAGTGTGCTCTTATGAAAACCATAGCGTCGAGAGATAGGATTGAAGCGAACATCAATTAGCCGTGAAATACCGGATTCCATGAGAAGATTTAGAAACTCATCAACGGTTTTGCCCTCATAACCAGCAGTGTAGATAGCATTCTTAGCAACAGGTCGTTCTTTCTTTCTCCTTCCTGGAAGATCGCTATTTACCGTAAACCATAAATATTTGTCATAAACTAAATCTAGTAGCTCTTGACCTGATAGTTTGCCATACTCATTGGCAACATGATGGATATCTTGAGTGACATTTCTAGGTAGATTAACATCCAACTCTTTTCCTAAATCTGTAAGGCTCCAGCAATTATTTTTTCCCTTTTCCAAGAAGCCATTGCGAATTAGTGAATCAGTTTCTTGATTTAAAGTGAAAGAGTAGGGGCCATATCGATACGGAATGAATTGATAGAATGTTTTTCCTCCATGAGAAGGTGTCTCGTGAGAAAGCAAAAATGCCCACTTCATCATTTGCAAAGTAGATGCAGTAAATCCGACTTGCTGAAGAATCAGTAATAGAGCTTTTTGACGATGTAACACTTTGTCACCAAATCCACGATAGATCTTTTGTTCTATTTTCTCATAAAGTAGCTGCTTTGGACATCTTTATCGCTAAAAAGCACGGGATGCTGCTCAAAGTTCCACTAAAACTGTAATAGCTGATTCAATACTCCGGACAAAATTTGAGCAGGTTTTAAGCCTCAAACCCTGATTCAACCGTGGACGGGATCTTATTATCAAAGTCAGAGGCAAAGCTAAC
>JAYVFW010000443.1:0-9056 GCA_043772715.1 Phormidesmis sp.
GGGGAGTGACCCCCACGAGGGTGCTAATCTTTGGGATGAACAACTGACCTCTACAAAAGATATTGCCTAAGTTGTTGAGCCAGGGTTTGCACATGGGGCTGTTTCAGCAAAGATAGATGATTACCTGGCACCTGATGAACCTGAATATCCCGCGCTAGTACACTCCAGCCTAGAGTTGAATCTTGCCCAATAGCTTCAGATTGTTCAGCAGCTTTAAACAGCGTGATGCGGTTGGGGTATTGCCGCACCATATATCGGGATGCTGCTTGAGCGTTAGCATAGACAATTCGCAGCATGGGGGTAATCGCAGATTCATCTGATAGCCGTAACCGAGACTCTTCAGGAATGAGATGGGCGATCGCAGACCACTGCCAGCGAGAGAGCCAGGGTTGCAAAGGTTGAAATAATGTTGTGGCGATCGCACCATAGTCCAACAAAAAGGGCAGAGTAGACCAGAGGGCAGTTCCCAGCAGAAACTTGACGCTTTGATAGAAAGACGGTTTGTTGAAGGGCGCAGGAGTATCGAGAATTGCCAGAAGACCAATCTGTTGCCCCGCTTCGTTCAATTGTTGCGCCATCTCGAAGGCAACCAGCCCACCAAACGACCATCCTCCTATGAAATAAGGACCCTGGGGTTGGAGGGTTTGAATGGCTCGAATGTAGTAGGCTGCGATCGCTTCAATCTGGGTTAAAGGCGGATGTTTTCCGTCTAATCCCAAGGGTTGAAGTCCATAGAAGCTGCGATCGCTGCCCAGATGATGCGCCAGTTCCAGGTAGGGAAACACCACTCCAAACATGGGATGCACACAGAAGAAGGGTTGCTTACTGTCACCCAGGGTTAAGGGAACCAGAGGCGATCTAGATCCTATGACAGATTGATCAGAGGCGACATCATGGTTGAGTGGTGGAGAAGCTTGGTATAAGTCTGGAAGGACTTGAGAATTGCTGTTGAGCGTCGATCTCTGATGACGGTAAGCAGAACGATCCAGCCGAACAAGTGGGAGAACCTGCATTGTTGAAGTATTATCACGCAAGGTTTCAAGGATGGGAGCGAGTTGGGCGATCGTGGGGGCTTCAAACACGCTCTTCAAAGGCAACTCCAGCCCCAAGACATCGCGCACACGAGAGGTTAGTTGCGTTGCCAACAGAGAATGCCCACCTAACTCAAAAAAGTTATCGTGAATACTCACTTGCTTGAGCCGCAAGAGTTCTTTCCAGATATCAATGAGGGTTGATTCTGTTTGCGTTAGCGGCGTTACTGTTGGGCTGGGTGAGGGAATTGAATCTTCACCGAGAATGGGGAGGGCGCGGCAGTCTACTTTACCATTGACCGTCAAAGGAAGAGTCTCTAGCGGCACAAAGGCGAAAGGCACCATATAGTCGGGTAAGGTTCGTCTCAGGTATTGGCTGAGTTTAGGAATGAGTTGACGAGCAAATTGAGACTGGAGCGGATTGTTAGTGTAATGATGCCAAGATTGGTCGATTTGCTGAGGAATAGATGAGCTAACTATGGGATCAATGCCGTGCCGAATCAACAGCACATTATACTCACCTGTGTGGGTTTGAGTTGACCAAGTGATCTCTACGTCGTAAGGCAGCACCGCTTCTAAATCCCACCAATCTTGAGGATTGAGCGCTATCTCAACAGCATTCTGCAACACGTCTCGCATCCGCCCAACTGTTTTTGGAGCTTCTTTATTGTGTAACCAGTTTGCAGTTTTAACAGCAGCATTGACCCGGCTGTTCACGACATTAGTAATGATTAATATCTCTGGCTCAGTCTCGATTAGCTCCTTTTGAACTGACTCGACAGTAACTGGATTGACTCTCCAGTTATGTTGTTGAATCGAATCAAAGGAGCGTAATAAAGATTGACTAGTATCCACAGATTTATCTTCTATATTCAGCAAAACGTTATAGCGAAACTGCGTCATCTCATTGTGACTGCTACCGCGTGAGAGACGAATTTGCACTTGCCGAATTTGGGGAAATTTAACTCGCAATGCGTCAAAAAAGGCGGGATCGATCGCCAGTTCAGTTTCATCAAATTGCGATCGATTCACTTGTTGCTGAAGTTGAGTGCGTTCCATACCTGCCTCTGCTTGACAGAACTGCACCCAGGTATGAAAAGCCGTCAGCAGGGGCAGACTTCGCACATCGCCTAAGAACAAAACGCCACCGGGAGCCACTGCCTGAATTGCTTTCTCGATCGCCTGCATCAAGTAATCTATACTTGGAAAATACTGCACGATCGAATTCAAAATCACAACATCAAACGAGGTATCTGCAATGCCCTCAAAATCGGTTGCCATTCGGTGCAGCAGTTCAACTTGAGGGAGATTGAGGGTGTCTAATTGAGTTTGAATTGACTCTAAAGAAACTGTTGAGAAGTCTGTTCCCAAATACTTCTGACAGTGAGGTGCAATTTGGAAGAGCAACAACCCGGTGCCACAGCCGATTTCTAGCACCCGGTTAGGTTGAAGGGCGAGAATTTGCTGGACGCGATCGTTCACCCACGCTTGCATTTGTTCCAGGGGAATGGGTTCTCCGGTGTAGCTGCTGTTCCAGCCGATGATGTTGAATTGGGGAGTGGGGAGTGGGGAGTGGTAAGTTTGGTTGTAGAGGGTTTGCCAGTGTTGGAGGTGTTGGGTTTGCAGCGACTGTAGGGTGGTTTGCTGATGCTGGTGATCGAGGCTAAAGTAAGCAATCAGACGCATCTCGCTGGATGCTTGTCCATCCGAGATCACAACTGCATCTCGGATGGCTGGATGACGTTGTAACGTTGCTTCGATTTCGCCCAATTCTACTCGAAACCCCCGGATTTTAATTTGGTGATCGACTCGACCCAGAAACTCAAGGGTGCCATTAGTGCAATAACGAGCGCGATCGCCAGTCTTATAAAGGCGAGTTGATTTTAGAGTTCGAGCTTTAGACGGCAACTCCAGATCAACAAATCTCTCAGCCGTCAACTCTGGACGATTGAGATAGCCACGGGCTAGTCCTTCACCACCGATATATAACTCGCCAGGAAAACCTACAGGAACAGGATTAGAGTTAGCATCTAGAATATACGCCTGAGTATTCAGAATGGAACGACCGATCATCAGGGGATTGTCACCTGGATAGAGTTCGGCAACGGTTGCCCAAATAGTAGTTTCTGTCGGTCCGTAGGCGTTGAAGAAGTGACGATTTGCTGCCCAGCGATCGACGACTTGGCTAGAGCAAGCTTCTCCACCCGTGATCAGTACCTGGAGGGCGGGTAGTTCGGCAAATGGCAGCACAGCTAACACTGCCGGAGTTAGCAAAGCATGGGTAATCGCGTTGTCTTTGAGAAATTGCACCAGTGCTATTCCTGGTAGCTGGGCAGCTTTGGGAGGAATATATAACGTGCCGCCGGAGCCAAATGCCAGGGCAATCTCGAAAATGGAAGCATCAAAACTCAGAGAACTGAATTGAAGAATGCGACTGTTGCGTGATAAATGAAAGACACGCTGCTGTGCTGCAACGGTATTACACAACCCATTATGAGATAGCAGAACTCCTTTAGGTGTGCCCGTAGAGCCAGAGGTATAGATGACGTAGGCGAGATGATTAGGAGTTAAGGGAACTTTCTCAAAAGGTGCTAGGTTCAACGGTAAGGGTTGATCTAGACAAAGTATCTTCGCTTGCGATGTGGGCAAAGATTCAACGAGCCAGGATTGCGTTAGCAGAATTGCAACCTGCGTATCGGTCAAAATGAAGTGCAGCCGATCGCTCGGATAGCTAGGGTCAAGTGGCACATAGGCTCCTCCAGCTTTGAGAATTCCTAGAATCCCAATCACCATATCGGGAGAGCGATCGACACACAACCCCACTAGAGAATCTGCTTGAACTCCCATCTGTCTCAATGTCTGCGCCAAGCGATTGGCTTGCTGATTAAGTTCTTTGTAAGTGAGCGATCCCTGTTCTGATACGATGGCGATCGTCGCTGGCGCATTTTGTACCTGTGCCTCGAAGATTTGATGGAAACAATGATTGTTCGTGTATTCTGTATCGATCGGGTTCCATTCGGCAAAAATCTGATGTTGTTCTGCGGCTGTGAGCAGAGGCAAGTCTGACAGTCGAGCATCGGGGTTAGTGACAATGCCTTCTATTAGAATCTGGAAATGTTCGACTAGGCGATTGATTCTGTCGCGATCGAACAAATCTGTACTGTAAGCAACAAAGCCGCTCAAACCTTCCTCAGACTGCCATAAACTCCGCAGTCCGTGAGCAGGTTCCCACAGGTGAACCTCTAGATCAAACCGCGTACTGCCTGATTCTAAGGGTGCAGGTTCCAGTATCAATCCCGGCAGTTTTAGGGGCTGGATGGGAGCATTTTGTAAGGCAAAAGCGACTTGAAACAGGGGATTGCGGTTGAGATCTCGCTCTGGATCTAATTCTTCTACCAACTTCTCAAACGGTAAGTCTTGATGGCTGTATGCTTCCAGGGTGACATTCCGAACCCGCTCCAGCAATTCGCGAAAGGTAGGATGATCAGATAAGTCCGATCGCATCACCAAACTGTTCACAAAAAAGCCGATCAGCCCTTCCAACTCACTCCGATGACGGTTAGCAATGGGAGAGCCGATCGCAATGTCCTCTTGCCCTGTATATCGATGAAGCAACGTTTGAAAGGCAGCTAGCAAGGTCATATATAGCGATGCTCCTGATTGCTGGCTCAAGACTTCTAGAGATCGAGTCAGCGTTGGGGAAATTTGAATCGGATAAGTTGTGCCCCGGTGGGTTTGAACGGCAGGACGGGGGCGATCGCTGGGCAAATGCAACACTGACAAATCTCGTAATTGCTCTCGCCAGTAAGCCAGTTGTTCCTCTAAAACTTCTCCTTGTAACCAATCACGCTGCCAGCAAGCAAAATCAGTATATTGAATCGGCAATGGTGGCAATATGGGCGTTTGGTTTTCAACAAGTGCTGTATATAAACAAGCCAGTTCCCGGATCAGGACTCCCAATGACCAACCGTCGGCAACGATATGATGCATTGTCAGCAACAAAACCGCTTCAGTGGAATCAAATTGTAGCAGCGTCACTCGCAGCAGCCGATCGGTGGTTAGATTAAACGGACGTTGAGCTTCAGCCGCAGATAATTGTTGGCAGATGCGATCGCGCTCGCTGATCGCAATCGTTTGCAGATTCACAACCGATAATTCGACTTTAACATCGGGTTCAATAACTTGAACAGATTGCCCATCAAGGGTCGTAAAGGTCGTGCGAAGGGCAGCATGACGACGCACAATTTCATGAAACGATCGCTGCAATGCATTTTGATTTACTGTTCCTGTTAAGCGAATCGCAGCAGACACGTTGTAGAAAGGGTTATTGGGTGTGAGTTGATATAAAAACCACAGTCGCTGTTGAGCAAAAGACAGCGGAAATACCCGTCCCTGAGCAGTTGGTTGAATCGTCGGATTTGGCTGAACCGAGTGCGATCGTAGATTATGCAGGTATGAAACCAGTTCGGCTTTGCGATCAACTAATTCTTGACGCAATTCAGGGGTCAGCGTTCCTTCTGGAGCGTTACAGCGCAAGCGAACCGCTTCTAAGGATGCCTCTCGATCGCCCTCAACAAATAGTTGCACATCCAGGCTTTTTAGATAGGAAACAATTTCACCGATCTTACGGTTTGTCATAGCTCTACTTCCTCACGTCGGTGCGAACCTGATGCTTTGCCATTAGTCAATGTAATGCTGTCTGTCTGAGTTGCCCATCTCAACGCTTCAATCTTTGGTGCCAGTTCTACGATCGTGGGAGTTTCAAATACGCTTCTAAGCGGCAATTCTATCTGAAACCGATCGCGAATGCGCGAGACAAGCTGAGTTGCCAGCAGAGAATGCCCGCCCAACTCAAAGAAATTGTCGTGAATGCTCACCTGTTTCCGTCCTAGTAGCTGAGTCCAGAGTTCGACTAAAGACACTTCTAGAGAGGTTGTAGGCGCAGTTAGAGGACTGGTTTCCTTCGCAATGGTCAGATTAGGAGGTGGCAGCGCCTTCTGATCTACTTTGCCATTGACCGTTAGGGGAATCGTGTCCAACCCCGCAAATGCAGCAGGCAGCATATAGGCAGGTAGTTTTGTTTTAAGGAACGATCGCAGCCCACGCTCTGTTGGTATCGCTGATTTAGGGACGATATAAGCAACCAACTGACGGTCATTTTCTATCTCACGAACTACAACTACTGCCGTTTGCACCATTGGATGTTGAGCAATAATCGCCTCAATTTCGCCTAACTCTACCCGAAACCCTCGAATCTTGACCTGAGAGTCTGTTCGTCCCAAAAACTCAAAGTTGCCATCGGGACGATAGAGGGCACGATCGCCTGTCTTATAAAGCATTGAGAACTCAGCATTCACAAACTTTTCCGCTGCCAACGTTGGACGATTCAGATACCCCCGTGCCAGTCCCGCTCCACCTAAATAAATTTCACCGTTAACGCCCGGTGGAACCGGATTCAAGTTTGCATCCAACAAATAAACCTGAGTATTGGCGATCGCGTGACCAATAGGAATCGTCGTAGCATTCTCTGAAACGTTTTGGATCTCATACCAAGTGGAAAATGTTGTGTTTTCGGTAGGTCCATATACATGAATCAAATGTTGGGGTTTGCCTTGTTGCAGCACAGTGCATACACGATCGACATTCACAATTTCACCCCCAAACAGCAGATATTTGAGCGATCGAAAGGCATCGGGAATCTGACTAACCGTTTGGTTGAACAATGCTGTTGTCAGGAACAAGATACTAATTTGCTGCTGCTCTAACTCTGTAACAAACTCCCTGAGTGAAAGCGTTGTCTCCCGTTCCATTCCAACGAGTTGGGCACCGTTTAGGAGTGCGCCCCAGACTTCAAAGGTTGCTGCATCAAAGGCGAGGTTTGCCACTTGTGCAACGCGATCGCTCGGTTCTATCTGCACGTAGTCGGTTTCACATACCAAGCGATTGACTGCCCGGTGCGGCACCATGACTCCTTTGGGTGTTCCGGTTGAGCCAGAGGTGTAAATCACGTAGGCAAGCTGTTCACCTGTACAGGGCGCAGACAGGTTCTCATCCGACTCCTGAGTGATCTTGTCCCATTCCTGTTCCAGACAAATGACCGTTGTTGTATCGGTTTGGAGTGAATCTGCCCAGTCTTCCTGGGTCAATACTACTGCGATTCCGGCATCCTTCAATATGAAGTGCAGCCGCTCTGGTGGATAACTCGGATCAAGCGGAACGTAAGCCCCACCTGCTTTTAGCACTGCCAGCATCGCCGCGATCGCTTCAGCACTTTGTCCCAGGCAAATTCCAACAGGCATTTCAGCCCCAACCCCTAGCCTCTGCAAATACCGCGCTAGTTGATTACTACCCTGATTTAGCTCCTGGTAAGTGAATTGTTGATTCCCAAACTGGGTCGCGATCGCCGCAGGTCTTTTCCCAGCCTGCGCTTCAAATTGTTGATGAATACAAGTATTTGCAGGATAACTAGATGGGTTTCTATGCCAATCCTGCAACAACTCTCGTTGTTCTTCATGGGTTAGTAAAGGTAATGCAGAGAGATGAGTCTCTGGATTCGCAACGATGCCCTCTAACAATGTTTGAAAATGATGTCGCAGAGATGCAATCGTTGCTGAATCAAATAAGTCGGTGTTGTAAACCATCACACCGCGTAACCCATCAGACTGCTGCCAACCTTTACCCCACAGGTTCCTGAAGTTATCCCCGCATTTCCAGACATATAGCTCCAGGTCAAAGCGCGCAGTCTTTGTCTCAAAATGCACTGGACTCAGCACTAATCCCGGCAACACCAGTTGCTCCATCGGCGTATTTTGCAGCGCAAAGACCACCTGAAATAGCGGATTTTGACCGAGGCTCCGCACAGGTTGCAACTCCTCCACCAGCTTTTCAAACGGCAAATCTTGATGAGCATAGGCTGCTAAAGTGACATCCCGTACCCTGTCTAACAACTCGCGAAATGTAGGATCACCCGATAAACTAGTTCGCAGCACCAGGCTGTTCACCAAGAATCCAATTAATCCCTCCAGTTCGCTGCGATGGCGGTTGGCAATGGGCGATCCGATCGCAATGTCCTCCTGCCCAGTGTAGCGATGCAGTAACGTTTGAAACGCCGCCAGAAGCGTCATGAACAGCGTCACGCCCGTCTGTTGACTTAATTCCTCTAAGGCATCTAGCAACCGCTGCGGCAGTTCCAGCAATTGGCTCGCACCCCGATGACTTTGCACCAACGAACGAGCAGCAGCACCGGGTAAATCTAGAACCGGAACATCCTTTAACTGCTGCTTCCAGTAGCTTAACTGGGCGTTCAGCATCTCTCCCTGCAACCACTCTCGCTGCCAGTGAGCAAAATCGGCGTACTGAATGAGCAATTCTGGCAATGCAGCAGGTTTGTTTTCAACCAACGCCGCATACAGTTCGCCCAACTCTCGGATCAAAACACCGCTTGACCATTCATCAAAAACAATGTGATGCAGTGCCATCAACAGCAGATGTTCAGTATCATGCAATTGCCATAGCTGGACTCGAAACAAGGGATCTTTGGCTAGGTGAAAAGGCTGTTGAATTTCCTGCCAGATCTGATTGAGTGCAACGTCTTTGCGAGTGCTAGCGGGTAACATTCGCAAATCAGTCAACCTCAGCGGCACTGGAAACTCATGAGCAATCACCTGAACCAATTGCCCATCGACAACATCAAACGTGGTTCGGAGGCTTTCGTGACGACGAACGATCGCTTGAACACTCTGCTGGAATTGCGATCGCCGCAGCGAACCTGTGAGCTGAAATACAAGGGGAATAACGTATAGAGAGTCTCCAGGAAGCAGTTGTTCGATAAACCACAAACGCTGTTGAGCAAACGAGGCTGGAAAGATAAAGACCTCTTCCTCAACACGCTCCTGATCCAGTTTGTCTGACATTATTCACACCTGATCTATCAATACTCCGGACAAATTCAAGCGGCGATAACGCCGTAGTTGCATAGGTCTTGGTAGTTGGGATGGGATTGAATCAACGTTGGCTCCAAGTCTA